>JAFDHS010000251.1 GCA_019308655.1 Deltaproteobacteria bacterium | reverse complement strand
AATATTTCTCTACGGCCCACCCGGCAACGGAAAAACAACCATTGCAGAGACCATCGGCAAGGTCCTTCCCGAAACGGTTTTCATGCCCCATGCGCTCCTGGCAGGCGGTGAAATTATTACCGTGTACGACCCGGCCAACCACACTCCAGCGGAACCGGACCCCGGCGCCGACGAAACCGACCCCAGGTGGGTGCTGACACGCAGACCCATCGTCATGGCCGGCGGGGAGCTGACCCTCAAAACCCTTGATCTCGAATTTAATCCCATATCCAAGTTCTATGAAGCCCCCCTTCAGATGAAAGCGAACAACGGACTTTTCATCGTGGACGACTTCGGGCGGCAGCAAATGGACCCCAAGCGGCTCATCAACCGCTGGATAGTCCCCCTGGAACGGAGGACCGATTTGCTCACCCTCCAAACCGGCATGAAGTTCGAGATCCCGTTCGACCAGCTGGTGATATTCGCAACGAACATGGAACCTAAAAGCCTGGTTGATGAGGCCTTCCTGCGAAGAATCCGCTACAAGATCAAGATCGACCACCCCGAGCTGGACGAATACGAAGCCATCTTCCAAAAAATTTGCGGCTCAAACGGTATCACCTTCAAAAAGGAGATATTTAACGATTTGATCGACAACTACTACAGACGAACCAACATCAAGCTCAATGCCTGCCACCCCAGGGATATCATTGACCACATCATTGACGACGCATACTACTACGACCGGCCCCCGGAACTCACCAGAGAGGTTATAGCCAAAGCGTGGAAAAACTATTTCGTGGAGGATTGATCGCCCTTGAAAACAGCATATAAAGGGTTTCAAATAAAGCGATATGAGCTCGGAATTTTGATTGTCATGCTTGCCCTCTTAGCCATAGTGCGTCTGCCAGGGCTTTTCAGCCGTGCTATCTGGTACGATGAAGCAATCACACTCCTTGAAATGGCCGGCCATGCCAGTCCTTCGTGGCCTGCTGATGAGCCCAAGCCTGCATATGTAGCAAAAAAACAATTTGAAGGCTTACCTACCCTCAGTAAAATCACCGATCAACTGATTAAGACAGACATTCATCCACCGGTCTATTACTGGTGCCTTTCCATGTGGAGGCAATGCTTTGGCTCTTCTTTAGAAGCAGCCCGCTCTTTTTCTCTGATCTGCTCTCTGGGAACAATACTGATATTCTATTTGTTGTTGAGAGAAGGACAAATCCGATACCCCCTGATTCCGGCTTTTATTTTTGGGTTGTCAACAAGCAGTGTGCATTATGCCCATGAAGCACGTTCTTATTCTCTCGCGTTATTTTTTATTACTTCAGGGGCCTTTTTCGCTTTTCTTGCCGACAGGATTTCAGATCGTGACAAAAATTGTGCCGGTCTATACTCTTTATTTATGGCAATTTTTTGTGGATTAGCTTTTGGGACCCATTATCTGGCACTTTTCCCAGTGGCCGGAATACTTTTGTGGCACCTATTTAACCAATGGTCTAAATCTACCTTTCTTGCAATTGTTCCAATAATCCTTGCCGGTGTCATTGCTCTTATAGCCATTTTCCCTCTTTTATCGCAAATCGGTCAACGACCCCATCAATTTACAAGCTTCCCTGGTTTTTATCATACTGCTTCCATGCTAATACTTATGAATATGCATGTTTTCTATTCATCGATGGTCGGATTATCAGCATTCTCATGGTTTTGGGTTTGCTTGGTTCCAATTTTGATTGGGGTATCCACTGCTCAACTTTTAAAAAGTTGGTCAACTTGTAATCGAAAGTTCATCTGGCTAATACTACTTCTCGCAATAACTCCGACGTTTGGATTGCTGCTACTTGACATTTCATTTAATAAAAATCTTGCATTGTGCCGCTATCTTGTATTTTCGGCTCCAGCTATATCGGTAGTTTTATCCTACGGAATTATTAATCTTATTTCTTCCAAAAAACGTATTGGTGTGTTGCTTTTAGGAACTTTACTTGTTTTTCAGTTAACTGGAATTAACTGGGGTAAAGAGAGTGTTCCTATATATGAAGGAAGCAACATGAGAAGCATAGCAAAAGCCATTAAAAAATTTTCCTCATCTTCTCATTTAGTCGTCATCGGTGCTGGATATGGCCGGGGACACCCAGGAACCGTTATTTATGAATTAGATCCGGAAACCAAAATCCTCTTATTAAATAAAAATACCCATATGAAAGACCTGATAGATCAGGTTGTTAATTACGAAGATGTTTGGTTAATACGTGACCACTATGCCAATCGGATTGCTGTAGATATCGATAAAAAATTCTTAAATTCCCTTAAAAAAAGATCTGTTTACAAATCAATACTCAGCAAAACATATGTCACATTTATGAGCAAAACAAAGAAAGAGATCAAGGTAGAAATCAAAGACTTTTGAGTTTTTTTCATTGTGATTTCATATTTTTAATTATACCATACTCCCTGTTGAACTGACGTGTTATGAATACGGAAGAGAATAGTTCATTTCAGGACCTATGACCGAGAATTCAAATATGAAGCTAATCGTCCAGATTCCGTGTTACAATGAAGAAAAAACCCTGCCGCAAACCGTGAAGGACATTCCCCGCCGGATTGAAGGAATCGAAAAGGTGGAAATCCTGATTATCAATGACGGTTCTAAAGACAGAACCGTGGAAGTCGCCAAAGAGATCGGGGTCGATCACATCGTGAAAAACACTTGCAACAAAGGCCTGGCTCGAACATTCCTTGTCGGGCTGGACG
>JAFDHS010000250.1 GCA_019308655.1 Deltaproteobacteria bacterium | reverse complement strand
GCTGATGGGGCTACGTTACTCAGGAATATATAGGCACTTCAGGATGATGCCCAAGTCCTGAACTCTGCGGCTTATTTGTAAACAGTCCTGTGAGGTAGGGACGGTCAGGTAAGCGACAAACCCTGAGATAACATTATGGATGGGCAACTACTCCGATAGGAGGACAAAACTTGCGAGTATTTGTCAAAAACAAACGAAACCAAAGTCTGATGCCCTGCAAACCACAACGGGCAAGGTTGTTACTCATGCAAGGCAAGGCTAAGATTATCGGTTACAAGCCCTTTACCATTCAGTTGCTTTATGCGACTGGGGAAACTATCCAACCGATAAAGGCAGGTATTGATTCCGGTGCTAAATATGTAGGTTTTGCAATTACATCCGGCAATAAAGTCTTTGGAAAAGGCACCATAGAACTCAGGGATGATGTTTCGAATCTGTTAACTGCCCGGAGGACCTACAGGCGGTCCCGAAGAAACAGAAAGACCCGGTATCGAAAAACAAGATTTGAAAATAGAACTAAACCGGAAGGATGGCTGCCTCCATCAATTCAAAGCAGGGTTGATAATACGATAAACTGGATCAATAAAATCATGAAGCTCTTACCTGAGCCGGAAATAACAGTGGAAATTGGTAAGTTTGATGCCGCCAAACTGAAGAATCCTGGCATTCAAGGTAAAGCGTATCAAGAAGGTGATGCTTTTGGCTTTTGGAATACACGGTATTATGTTTTTGCGAGAGACAATTATACGTGCCAAATCTGTAGGAAAAAAGGTAGTATTCTGCAAACCCACCACATTATCCAAAAATGTGATGGCGGAACAGACAATGCCGATAACCTGGTTACCGTCCATGCCAAGTGCCATGCCGATTTTCATCAGGGCAGGATTCATCATACTTTCAAGAAACCAAAACAATACAGGGAAACTGTCTTCATGAATGTTCTCAGAAGGAAAATTTTCAAACGGCTGAATTGCAAAATAACTTACGGCAGTTATACCAAAATAGCCAGGGATACGCTTGCTCTTGATAAGAGCCATTATAATGATGCAATAGCCATAGCAGGCATCAAAACGATAAAAAGTAATCCAGGCGCCGTTTTATACATAAAGCAATTCAGAAAAAAGAAAAGAAGCCTTCATGAGGCGATACCAAGAAAAGGAAGAAAAATTCCCAATAGAGCGACCAAACGCAATGCCAAAAACACGAAGGAACTCAAAGGTATTTTTTTAGGGGACTCCGTTTCTATATTTGGGCAAAAAGGTTATGTTTCCGGCTTTACGGGAACCAGTGGATTTTATGTAAAAACGATTGGCGGTGAGTATATAACAAAGCCCGGCAAGGCTTATAAACAGGTAAGCTATAAAGAGATAATCTTTATTAGTCATAATTTAAATATTTATCCATTAATTCTGGGGAGGACAACAATGCGGATTAAACAGTTTCTTACGCCGGTTCAATCAATGGATGCAGAGCAGGCAAAAAAGTATATAGCGGAAAACACAGAGGGTACATTCACCCTTTTGGACGTACGCCAGCCCGGAGAATATGAAAAAGCCAGAATCCCGGGAGCAATGCTTGTTCCCTTGCCGGAACTTCCCGATCGACTCGGCGAGCTGGACCCGGAAAAGCCTTTCATTGTCTATTGAGCCATGGGCGGGCGCAGCCGTGCTGCTGCGCAACTGATGGCCGGCAGTGGATTTAAAGAAGTTTACAATTTAAAAGGGGGAATTAAAGCCTGGCAGGGGGGTACCGCGGTCGGACCTGCGGAGATGGGCATGTCTTTCTTGCGGGGAGATGAAACATCAGAGGAGATTATCTTGCTTGCTTATGGTATGGAAGAGGGGCTTAGAGACTTTTATGAAACCCTTGCGGAAGAAATAGATGATTCGGAGGTAGTCGGTGTTCTGACAAAATTGGCGAAAGTTGAAACCAAACATAAACAGAACCTGTTCGATCTGTATCTCACCCTTGATCCAAGCGTTGCCGACAGGGAGACATTTGAATCGGACATCCTCTCCAAGGCAATGGAAGGCGGTTTTACCACCGACGAGTTTTTAGAGGAAAACAGAGATTCAATGCAAACCGTTCCCGATGTACTCAACATAGCCATGATGCTTGAAACCCAAGCTTTGGATCTCTATATGCGATACGCCCAAAAGGCCGAAAACGAGAAAAGCAAGTCCATTTTGCTTGGTATTGCAGAAGAAGAAAAAGGCCATTTGGCCGGCCTGGGGCAGCTCATGGAAGAAAGAGCCTGAATGTTACCATGACTGTAGGGGCAAACCCCCTGTGGTTGTCCCATTTATTTGTTGGCATTCATTGATAGGGCAGGCACGGGGGCCTGCCCCTACGAATTCAATGGTTCCGTGAAAATGATTGGGCATGACGATGACTTTATGTAATATGTTAGCTTTTTATCGTTCTAACCTTCATGCGTGGTAATGCATATCAACTTTAGATTACATTAACTCACTTTTTCCGGTTTGTTCGGGTTAGGGGATACAAAGTGTTTTATATCAGCGAGTCCATGATAAGACTTCTGTTTTTCTGGGGAGGACTTTTTTTCTTTCTTTTACTGGAGGTTCTGATTTCGTACAGGGTTAGTTCCGTATCCAAGGTCAAGCGCTGGATAAACAACATCTCTCTGACGCTCTTTAACAGTATCCTGATTAACCTGATTTTTTCCGCGGCCATAGTGAGCACGGCAACCTATGTGGAAAAGAACCAATTGGGAATATTGAACCTGGTTCAGGCCCCCCTGTGGATCGAGATTCTTTTCACGGTCGCCTTTATGGATTTTATGCTGTATATCTGGCATCTTCTGAACCATGTGGTCCCTTTTCTCTGGCGCTTTCACAGAGTCCATCACACGGACCTGAATATGGATGTTTCCACCGCCACCCGATTTCATATCGGAGAATTAGCTATTTCAGCCGTTATCAAGATATCCCTTATCTTTTTTCTGGGGGCGAACCTCCCGGGCGTGTTAATCTTTGAATGCGGGGTGGTGTTTTGTGCCCAGTTTCACCATAGTTCTCTGAAAGTCCCCAAGTGGTTCGAAAGCATTTTTTGGATTTTGTTTGTCCCGCCGTCCATGCACCGGATACACCATTCGGTGATCATCCGCGAAAGAGACAGCAATTACGGTACGATTTTTTCTCTCTGGGACCGCATTTCGGGTACCCTTATCACGCGTGTCGACCAGGCCAAAATCCGTATCGGTGTGGGTGCTTATCCCAATCCGGACAGATTGAATTTGCAGCACTTGCTGATCATGCCGTTTACCCGGCCGGTCAGGTAAAATAATTGCATGGAACCATCGGCTTCCTTCCAGGAAAAATCAGTAAAATTCCTTCAAGTACCTCATTGCTCATTGTGTCAAATGGTAGGTTATGGTAATTTTGAGTAATATAAAGTTTCGGTAATTCTATCATTTAAAAAATAATTGACAAAAAAGTACCGCTATGGTTGATATCATCAACCAAGATTCCTAATAAATTCCTAAAACTTAGAAGGGAACCTTTGTGCATATGGGTTCCTTTTTTTATGAACTGAGGTGTGTCGTCCATGGCATGATGAATTTTTAGAAAAAGTTGTTTCGGATGGTTAAGAAGGAGAGGGAATGAAGTTTAAATTAAAAGATGTGTTGTTTGTCATTGGTGTTGCGATTTTTTTATTGAATGGAGGTTACACGGATTGCCATGCCGCCACCAAGGGAGCTTCGGACGAAAATAAACTGACTTTCGGTGCCAACGTGCGTTTTCGGTATGAATTTCTGGATAACTTTAATTTGAAGTATTATGGCGATCAGCCGGCAAAAGGGGAGGGGACCGATGGATTCCTCCTGGGAAGGTTACGGCTGGGAATGGATTATCGTCCTACGGAAAATATTCATGTGGCTGTGTGGGGCCAACATGCGGACGTCTGGGATCTGGGTTTTAAGGAAAGTGATTTTTACAATTCAACCTGTGACCAGGAACACAATCCCTATAAGGATCATTGGGAACTCTATAATACCTATCTGGAAGTCAGGCAAATCCTGGATCAGCCTTTGAGTATGAAAGCGGGAAGGCAAATCATTTCCTATGGCAACAAAAGGATCTTTGGTCCGGGGCAGTGGGGGAATTCA
>JAFDHS010000249.1 GCA_019308655.1 Deltaproteobacteria bacterium | reverse complement strand
TCTTGCTCACTTTTCTTCATTCCCAAAGGTTTACATTCTAACCAACAAACACCAAATCTTATGTCTTTTGAATTTTTCATAGGTTGCCGCTACCTCAGGGCCAAACAGAAACAGGCATTTATTTCCTTGATCACCATTCTTTCCATAGCCGGGGTTGCGGTCGGCGTGATGGCCCTGATCGTGGTTATTGCCGTCATGACAGGTGCGGAGTCTTATTTCAAGTCCCGGATTCTAGGGGTTGAATCCCATGTGATGTTAATGAAACATGGTCAGCATTTTTCCAACTATCGCACAATCCTTGAAACCCTGGAGAATATAGAGGGGGTTGAGTCTGCATCACCTTTTGTTTACAGCCAGGTTATGCTCCGTTCATCATACGGGGTATCGGGAGCTGTTTTGAGGGGCGTGGATCCTGAATCAGACGGGCAACTGCCGGGTACTTACGACAAGGTCCCGTTGCAGAACCTCCTGAGGAAAGATCATGTAAATACAGATCAAGACGACGAGACCATAACCTTAATACCCGGGATTGTTTTAGGCAAGGAGTTGGCCGAAAATCTGGGCGTTATGAAGGGGGATTTAGTTTATCTTATTTCATCCCGGGGAATGATTTCTCCCATAGGGCATATGCCTGCAATGAAACGGTTTAAGGTGGCGGGGGTTTTTGAGTCCGGTTTGTATGAATATGACGCATCACTGGCTTACATCCATTTAAGGGATGCCCAGAAGATCCTTCGGATGAAAGACTCCGTAACCGGAATCGGCGTACGTGTAGCCGATATCTACAATGCTGGAAACATGGCCGAACAGATCGTTTCCCAGCTGAACCGGAAACACAAAAGCAGCTCATATTGGGCCAGAGACTGGATGCAGATGAATAAGAATCTTTTTTCCGCACTTAAGCTCGAAAAGAAGGCCATGTTCATTATCTTGATATTGATCGTTCTCGTTGCGGCCTTTAACATCACAAGCTCGCTTATTATGATGGTGATGGAAAAAAGAAAGGATATCGCCATCTTAAAGGCCATGGGCGCTACGGGCAGGAATATTCGGAAAATTTTTGTCTTCAAGGGAATGGTCATCGGTTCCGTCGGCACGATTATAGGGATGTGTCTGGGGTTTGTACTGTGCAGTTTACTCAAACATTACAAGTTCATCGAACTACCCGGAGAGATATACTATTTCACCAGGCTGCCCGTTCAACTTGAGGCGTTGGATGTTTTGTTGATCGGGGGGGCCGCTATGTTGATTTGTTTTGTGTCAACACTCTATCCGGCGCACCGGGCGTCAAAAGTCAATCCGGTTGAGGCGATTCGTTATGGGTGAAAGTGAGCAGTGGGCGATGGGCGATGGGTGATGAAAGTGGGTAGCCTGAAATCTGTAGGGGCAGGCCCCTGTGCCTGCCCTCGTTTCATAGAATTGTAGGATGGGCAAAGCGAAGCGTGCCCATCACAGCAAAAGTACCTGGGTTCGATTAATTTTAGATACGTTTATTCTGGGTGATAAAACTAAATTGCAAAAAAAATCCATTATTAGACAAAAGCCTTTGACGAATCTTTCTAACCATCTGATCAGTTTGAGAGATGTATCCAAAAGTTTTAACAATAGTGATAAAATTGATATTTTCAAAGGAATAAATTTTGATATGGATGCCGGCCAGACCCTGGCGATAGTCGGGGCGTCGGGAATCGGCAAATCTACCCTTCTTCATATCATCGGGACACTTGACAGACCTGATAGCGGTACGGTTCTGTTTCAAGGCGAAGATGTCTTTGCATTTAATGAGGAAAAGCTGGCAAGATTCAGAAACGAAACCCTTGGTTTTGTTTTCCAGTTTCATCATCTGCTCCCCGAGTTCAGTGCCCTTGAAAATACCATGATGCCGGCGCTTATCCAGGGTCAAACCAGGGAAGGGGCCGGAGAGCCGGCAGAGCAGATACTTATCAGGGTGGGACTTAAAGACAGATTGTTTCACAGAGTCAGTGAACTTTCGGGAGGAGAACAGCAAAGAGTGGCTCTGGCAAGGGCCCTTGTTCTTAAACCGGCGTTGCTCCTTGCGGATGAACCGACGGGCAATCTTGATAAGAAAAACAGTGAGCAGGTTCATGAACTCCTTTTGGAGCTGAATCAGGAATTATGTATGACATTGGTTGTTGTGACGCACAATATGAAACTTGCAGAAATGATGTCTCGGAGCGTTACGATTCTTGACGGAAAACTTGTGGAGACTTAGGGACTCGGCAAAAATAAACTATCCCAGATAGCGCTATCTGGAACACTTTATTTGTGCCGAGTCCCTTAATAGGATTTTTATTATGTTAAGATGTATTTGCCTGTTAATCATTACCGTAATTACCTTTTTGCCCATTGCCGCATATCCTTTTCAAACCGTTCGTGTCGTGCTTTTGCCGTTTGAAATCCATTCACAAGAAGAACTTGGACATCTGCAAACCGAAATTCCGGAAATAATCGGAAAACATTTGAACAAAGAGGGCGCAATTGTAATAGATCAGGCTGCTCTCCCTGATTTGTCATGGAAGGAAAAGACGAAAAATTATGATCAGATCCGAAAATTTGGCATAAAGTCCGGCGCCGACTATGTGATTTGGGGCAGTTTAACCTTAATTGGAAGAAAAATCAGCCTGGATACCAGAATAATAGCGACTTTGGGGCAAGAATCCCCAAATGCTTTTTTTGCCGAGGGAGAAGGCCTGGAAAATCTCTTTGTAACTGTAGGGAAAGTCTCC
>JAFDHS010000248.1 GCA_019308655.1 Deltaproteobacteria bacterium | reverse complement strand
GGAGGAAAGATGGCATGAATATGGCGGAGGCTTCACCCTCCAAAATTGCGCTGCCTTCCGGTGGGGGAGCCGTCACGCACAATTTATCCAAATCGCCTGGATAATCCGGATCAGCTTATCAAAATGCAGTCAAATAAAACCGCCACGTCCCTTAACTCCAGAACGGCACATATTTTGCGTACTTACTATGGTTTCTTTGCAAGAAAAGTTGCACCAATCGTATATTTTGAAGTGCTGAAACCAGTAGTGTCTAAACTCAACCTCGACAAATCCAACCTTTTGCATCAAATTGATTATATCCCGAACCGAGATAGCACCTCCGATTCAATTTGACCACGCTTTGGCTGACATTTCTTCAGGAGGAAGTTCTTCTTTCAAAACAATGTCGGCAATTTGAAGACGACCACCAGATTTGAGCACCCTGAAAATCTCAGCAAAAGATGCTTCTTTATCAGGAGAAAGGTTAAGTACCCCATTAGAAATAACAACATCAAACTTATTATTTTCAAAAGGGATATTTTCTGAACTTGCTAAATGAACTTCGGCATTGGAAATACCCGCCAAATCAAGAATTTCCTTAGCTTTATCAATCATTGCGGGTGTCAGGTCAATACCAAAAACTTTTCCATTCGCTCCAGTCAGTTTACCGGCACAAAAAAGATCAAATCCTGCACCGCAACCAATATCAAGTACGGTTTCACCAGCTTTGATTTCACCGAGAGAAAACGGGTTGCCAACTCCACAAAAGCCATCAATCAATTCTTTTGGGGCAGATTGGACAAAGGTAGCGTCATAATTCAACCCCTCGACTCCCGCTTTACCTGTTGGGTAGTTGAAGAGACCTTCAACACAAATAGAAGCTTCCGAATATTTTTGTTGAATTGCTTTCCGAATCGCTTCGCTATTAACTTTTATTACCATGAAACCTTCCCTTTAGCAGATAATGAAAAGCTAACCGTTGGCGGGTTAAGAGCAATGACCGTCCAGAAAGCTCAATATAAAATTAACAGCACAACCTGGCAAAGCTGCCCGGTAATCAGGCATACGAGTTCAGCAGCTTGTTCGACGTCACTGCCATTTAATGAGAAAGAAGGGAATCACAATTTTTGAGCAAAAGTTTAAAATTTCAGATATCTTGCCAGAGGTAATATGTTTCAAAGTCGGTTTATTACTTTCCGGACAAATCCGGCGAATTTTTGTGCCCCATATTTCATGCCTGCAAAACGATGATTCGTTCCCAGTTTAGCTTCTTCACGAGCGCAGTAGAGTACGGGAACCACGAATACGGTAATCAGGGCCATCAGCATGCCTCCAAAAGAAGGAATAGCCATGGGGACCATGATGCCGGCCCCCCGTCCCGTGGAGGTGAGAACGGGGATCAGAGCCAGGATAGTAGTTGCGGATGTCATGAGTGCGGGCCGAATCCTCTGAAGGGCTCCAGCCACAGTGGCTTCCCTTGCCTCTTGGATCGTTTTTACGGAACCTGATGAAAAGCTCTTGTCAAGAAAGGCGGCTACGAGGACGCCGTTGTCCGAGGCGATACCGAATAGTGCGAGGAATCCCACCCAGATGGCTACACTCAGGTTGATGGGATGCACCTGAAACAAGCCTTGCAGGGAAACATCGAATACGGTGAAATTGAGGAACCAGGGCTTGCTGTAAAACCAGATCAGGATAAACCCTCCTGCCCAGGCAACCAGGATGCCGGAAAAAACCATCAGCGTGGTCAAAACCGAACGGAACTGGAAATAAAGAATCATGAAAATGATGAAAAGGGCTATGGGCAAAATGATGGAAAGGGTTTTTTGAGCGCGAATCTGATTTTCATAGCTGCCTGCAAAGGTATAGCTCACTCCTGACGGAAGCTCCCACTCACCGCTTTCCATTTTTTGTTTAAGATAGGCCTGGGCCTGCTCGACCACGTCTACTTCCGCGTATCCCGATTTTTTATCGAAAATGATATATCCGACCAGGAACGTATCTTCGCTTTTAATCGCCTGGGGCCCTCTCACATATCGAATGTCGGTCAACTGCATGAGCGGAATTTGGGCACCATTGGAAGCCGGAATGAGAATTTTTCCAAGGGATTCGATAGAGTCCCTGAGTTCCCGAAGATAACGCACTCGCACGGGAAAACGCTCCCGGCCTTCAACCGTCGTGGTGATTCGTTTGCCGCCTATTGCCACCTCAATCAGGTTCTGGATTTGTTTCAGCTTGATACCGTAACGAGCGATGGCCCGACGATCGATCTTGATTTCAAGATAGGGTTTTCCCACGATTCGATCAGCGACCACCGTGGCAGGCTTGATAGACGCCACCTCTTTGAGATATCGCTCCATCTGAAAGCCCACTCTCTCAATCGTTTCCAGGTCCGGGCCTTTGATTTTGACACCCATCGGCGCCCGCATGCCGCTCTGCAGCATTACGATGCGTGCGATGATCGGTTGAAGCTTGGGTGATGAGGTCATACCGGGAATTGCCGTAACCTCGGTAATTTTATCCCAGATATCATCGGGTGTTTGAACACCTGGCCATGGTTCCCGGTTATCATTGAGATCAGGGTCCAGAGACGGACGCCATAACCGAAACGGCATACCTTTGTCATCTGAAATCAGCCGTCCTTTTTCGTCCCTTTCAAAGCGGCCCTGCACGATATAGGGTTTCCCATCCCCTGCAGGAACCATGTTTCCCTGTTCATTACGATAGTAATCCGTTTCGTCAGGGTTAAATCGAAACCTTAAATGTTTTCCATTTCGATCGACAATATATTGCGGTTTATAGTTGATGACGGTTTCGATCATCGAAATGGGTGCCGGGTCCAGGGGAGAATCCACCCGTCCCAATTTTCCCGCAACAGAGTCGATCTCCGGCAGCGATGCAATGGCCTTGTCCTGTTTTTGCAAAACATCCAGTGCTTCCCCGATGGAGGCATGGGGCATTGCAGTGGGCATAAAAAGAAAAGACCCCTCGTCAAGCGCCGGCATGAATTCTTTCCCCAATCC
>JAFDHS010000247.1 GCA_019308655.1 Deltaproteobacteria bacterium | reverse complement strand
AGATTGAACCATGAAAGATAAACGCAGTTTACATCTGAAAGTGCAGGAAATGTGTGATTGTTTTGCAACCACTGATCCCCTCAAAGAAATGTCGGAAGTAAAAGATGATGCGGATAAACTGGAAGCTGCATTAAAATGGATAGGGCTTGCTGCTTTGCATGGTGTTAACTTCAACGCCAAAAAAGTTTCAATCACCAAAGCCAAAGACGGCACTGTAAAAGTTACGGCCAAATATCGTGAGGCGGAACTTCCTTCTCCGGGTCCCGAGGCCGGTCATAAAGTTATTGAAGTTGTTCGTGAGATCGCCCACATCGAAGGGGAAAAAGGTGAGCTGCCACTGGCATTAGGCATACGGGACAGCAGTGTTGAACTCAATCTTAAGGTAAAATCAGAGGAAGGGGAAGAAAAACTGACAATTGAATTTCCCGAATAAGAATAAACAATCTTTAGAGCCTGTTTAAAAATTAGGAAATCGAAGTAAAAAAGTGTTAGAGCGAGGGCAAATTGTTGAAAATTTGAGGTAAATAGCAAGCCTATTTGCCGAAGATTTACAACAATTTGAACCGCTCTCACGGTTTTGCAGCAAAATCTTAAATAAATTGCACAATCCGGAAAATGGAATATTGGCATTCTGCTGCCGATTGTACCGATTGGGGGATTACTTTACAATAAAAATCCCATATCGCGCTTTTTGCGATTCCCTGACAGCATTCGATGATTATTGCCGTTGTTTTTGCAGAGGGATCAAACCATGTTATCGATGAACTATGACTCAATCAAAGCAAGTATAATTGAATTTGATATTTTCAGAGAATTCATATAGAGAAATGTTACTCACGGATGATACGCCTGTTGGGATTATTTTGTGCTGCTTCAATTTTTAAAGGATTAACACCGATTTCAGAACTTCACCTGGGTAAATTTTGAGTACTGAGGAGCGGTAAAGATCTATGGCTACGGAACAAGTATTCGAATTAAACAGTAAGAAGCGGATAATCATCAATCATCTGAAACAATTGCCCGGCCTTATGGCTGTGTTTGTTCATGGATCCGTGGCCAAGGGAACTGAACACCCCGGAAGCGATCTTGATCTGGCATTGTTATTTCATCATGACTATTCTGTTTCTACATTGCAACTCTTGATGATTTCCGGAGAACTGGAATCTCTTTTGGGAAGGCCGGTACATATCGGTTTGCTTTCCATGGATAACGTGGTTTTTGCCAGAGAAGTCATTGAATCCGGTCGATTGATTTATTCTAAAGATCAGATTTATTGCGACACTTTTATTATGTATGCCCTCTCTTTTTATGCGGATCTGAACAGGCAAAGAAAAAGCGTCCTCGACGCTTATCTAAAAAAGCAATAAAAACGGGATAATTCATGACGGATGATGTTTTGTTTAATAAAGTTGCTATTATTGAACGATGTTTACGTCGAATCAAACAAGAGTATGCCCTATGCCCGGACCTGAATAACTATACTCATATTGATGCAATTACGCTCAATCTGGAACGAGCATGCCAGGCCGCAATTGATATGGCAATGCATTTGCTTGCCCGTGAGCATCTCGGCATTCCCCAAAGCAGTGCCCATGCTTTTGAACTTCTTTACAAAGCAGGAAAGATTGATTCATCCCTTGCCCGAGCCATGAAAAGTATGGTTGGTTTCAGGAACATTGCCGTCCATGAATATCAAAGCCTAAACCCTGATATCTTTCATTATGTTGTTAAAGAAGGGTATAAGGATTTCATACGCTTTTGTGAACAACTCGGATTTCAAATAAAGGTCGAACCATGAGAAAACGGAAATTTGGCTGTTTGACATATTTCATCCGTAAATGGGACAGGAGCTAAATCGGTTTCAGAGTGGAAAGGAGTTGATTTCATTTTATCCTCTATCTTATAAGTCTCTGCGCATGTGCGCCCAACACCATGCAACAAATGGGGTCGGGCGCAACCTCCCGGCTGATAGAAGCACAAATTTCAGGATCAGGACCAAGGACGGCTTTTTAAAAAACAGAACGTGTTATTTCATCATTATTTTCTGTTGGGCCATAATACCGTTTATCATCTCCTGCATCATTTCCATTCTTTTCTCCATCATGAACATGGGGCTGCACATGGTACCGGACATTTTATGTCCTTTCATCATTCCCCTATGGCGCATCATGGGACAATGTCCCATCATTTTCTCCAACCTCATCATCCGATCACTCATCGGCATCTTGCTCATGTCCTTACCGTCCATCATCCCCTCTTTACCTCTCATCATCATGCCATAGCCATGCATCATTCCCATGCAATCTTTCATCTGCTGCATGTGCTGATGCATGAGTTCTTTTTGTTTCGCCGGGTTTTTTTCCTCCTCCATCTTTTTGCGCATTTCTTTCATCTTCATTATAGAAGAATCCATTTTTTCCATGCTCATTTCCGGAGTTTGCTCAGCGCTTGAAGCGGCAGGCTGTTCCTCAGCCAAGACAGAAAAAGCAGTGGTAAGGACCAACAACAGGCAAATAGTCAGAATCTTTTTTTTCATGATCATTCCTCCTTATAAGGGATTAAGGGGACTCGGCAAAAATAAATTACCCTATCTGGAACAACCTGTTCTTGCCGGGTCCCTTTTCCATTGGTATTTGTCTATAGGCCAAAAGCTTCATTTTTATAGGCAAACATCCCGATATGAATATCTACTTATCCCGATCAAAATGATATAAAAAATAAGTGGTTATCAGTTTTTGTGAACCAAATTACATAGTTGAGGAGGTGATGGTGATGGTAGAGACGCGATGCATCGCGTCTCTACAACAAATACATCACGTCTCTACAATTTCTCCGCCCCACTATAGACTTCCCGTACTTTCACCGCAGCCGCGGCATGACCGGGATGCTTGGCCGGATTCCACGATTTCATGTCGTCGAAGACCGCTCCGCTCGTGTGATACTCAATGTCCCCTTTGACCTGAAATGCCTTATTTTCATTAGTGATGAACAACAAAGAAACCTTGCGGCCTGCAAGAATGTTTTTCTTTGTTTTGTCAAAATAATTGTCAGCAATGACAATGGTCTCATCGTCAAACATGCTGACGCGTCAAAATAATTGTCAGCAATGACAATGGTCTCATCGTCAAACATGCTGACGCAGGTGGCATAGATTGAATTCGGTGTGCCGTCAGCGTCCACGGTGGTCAGTACCACCGGACCGTTTCGTTTTTCCCATGCTTCCACAACAGACTTTGGAAGTGCAGCCATATTTTCCTCCTTTTTGGTTTTATTATTGATGAGTAATCAAATTGATACATTTCAGAACCGTAAGCTCTCAACAGGCTGAGATAAATAGTGGCGATCAAAACCCCTTATTTGCCATCCCTTCCTGAAACCCTCTTTCATAAAAGGAGCAAGTGAGAGCTTGCATGATTTATCTGGAGCTATTGAGATATTACTCACAACTGATAGTCAAACATTTCAATAAAATCAAGAGATTTCATTGTATTTCCCCATCCGGACTTGATTTATCCATTTTGCCTCCCAATTTTCATCAGGTTTCCGGAAAAATTTATTCGTTTCGAATTCCTGAAACAAAGTGAAACCTTTCATGTACAAAACCTTATGTTTTGTACTCCGGAAAGAAATAAATTATGATGATCAAATCACTTGCGGGGTAACAAACGCCTATAGTGCAGCAACCGGGATGCTGGACGTGTTTTCCGTTAAAGGGAGGCTGTGTTCGGACAGGCAAATTACACCACCGTCACCAATTGGCATCTTTAATTTTTCAAGAACGGAAAAATGCCTGATATCCTTTTTTTTCGGAGAAGCGGTCTTTTTAAATTCCAATGGGTAAATGGTCCCATCCTGAATAATAAGAAGATCTATTTCTTTCTTGTCTTTATCACGATAATAATAGATGGGAGCTCTTCGACCATTATGCCAGTAACTTTTTAGTATCTCGATAACAATCCATGTTTCCAGGATGGCTCCTGTCATGGCTCCCGCCTCTAAGGTTTCAGGGCTTGACCATTCCGTCAGATATGCACACAATCCCGTATCAAGGAAATAGAGTTTCGGGGCATTTACCAATCGCTTGGTAACATTTGAGTGATACGGCTCCAGAAGATAGACAATTCCGGATGCCTGCAATATAGACAACCAGCTTTTTGCGGTATTGGGGGCAATGTCCGCATCTCTTGCCATATCGGACATATTCAATAACTGACCTGTTCTTGCGGCGGCAGCGCGTAAGAAACGAAGGAATGCCATTTCATCGCCGACTCTTGCAAGATCACGGACATCCCTTTGAAGGTATGTCCGGACATAAGAGCTGTAGAAGAGATCTCTGTCCATCTCCTCGGCAAGGGCCATTGCGGGAAACGAACCCCGCCAGATAATCTGAAACAAGTCTTTAAGCGGTAATGAACCGTTTTGTCGGATACGCCGTTGCATTTCTTCCGGATTTGGAAGGAATGGCCTGGCATATTCACTTTTTCCCAAAATTTCCATTCTTGAAAAGCCAAGGAGATTAACAATCCCTACCCGGCCGGCCAGAGATTCGGAAACCCCGTCCATCAACTGAAATTGTTGCGAGCCGGTAAGCCAGTACATTCCCGTTTTTCGTTCTCTGTCTGCAGCCATCTTGATATAAGGCAGGAGTTGAGGCGCGTACTGGATTTCATCAATCAAAACGGGCGCGGGAAATCGCTGCATAAAAAGAGCTGGATCTTCCCGAGCCAGATCTAAAATCAGGGGGTCGTCCAGAGTTACATACGTACGCTTATTGTTACTCAGGTGCTGAAGAAATGTGGTTTTCCCGACCTGTATAGCGCCAGTAACCAATAACACTGGAAACTGGTTGCTCGCTTTCATTACAAAACTTTCAAGGCTTCGTCTTATATACATAGCCGCTCCACCTTTTTCGTCTATTTTTAAATCTTATTGCAAAATAGACGAAATTCTCGGAAGTGTCAAGTAAACGCCGATTTGCTTAGCCAAGTTGTTTGCCAACCTCCTAAATACATCCACTTTTCATCTTTTTTATGAAATAAATTACATAATTTTTAGGTAATTGTGAACTATTTTACACAAAAACCACCTATTCCCAATAACTTGCGCAAAAACAAAAAAACCCCACACTTTCCAAGTATTTTCATAAGCACTTAAATTTTAAGACAAAATTTTAAATAAACATATTGCACACTTTTTTAACCACTTGGCACTTATATTGCTTTTCAGAATGTAAACGAAAGCAAAAAGGTTCTGGGCATAATTGAGCCTCTTTCATTCACCATGAAAAGACGAAAAAAAAGCATGAATTTTTATTTTTCGTGGTTTCGTGATTCAAAAATATTGTTTGGGTTCGGGTTGTCCAGATCAGGATCAATTCCGAATTCTGTTTGCTGATAGCGGGTGGATTGCACATGTCAATCATAGCTTCTGAAAACTTTTTAAGCAGAATAAAAACCTTGTTGGGCAATGCCGAGGAGCATCGGCAAAAATCAGGCCGTCCCTTCTGTACCCTCACCTATGCCCAAAGTCTGGACGGGTGCATTGCCCATAGCCCCATGAACGCCATGGCATTGAGTGGTCAGGAATCCAAGGGCGCCAGGGTGCTTCGTTTTACCTCCGATTCCCGGGGGTGGGTGAAACTGGAACCTTTGCTTAAGCGAATCGCAGAAATGGGGGTCAACCGCTGATCGGCGAGTCCGTGCATGAATTCAAAACCACCATGAAACTGCCACTGGGGATTGAAGAGGTTTTCTCCTTCTTCTG
>JAFDHS010000246.1 GCA_019308655.1 Deltaproteobacteria bacterium | reverse complement strand
TTCCCTCTGGCTGATTGACAGTGATGGCGAGCGGCGTCAGATTACCGGAATATCCTTTCAGGAGAAAGAGGAATGATATCAAAGGAACATCTGGATGAACTCAAGCCTTTCCAGGCCCGGTCCATCATTGAAGAACTTCGCAAAGGCAGTGTGCCGACCGAGTATGTTCCCTTTTTTACGGTGGGCCGTGAAAACTGGTTGACGTTCATCGACGATGATCTCGATCATTATATTGCCGAAGGCGGGGCCAAAGTCCGCTTTATCAGCGGTGATTATGGAGACGGCAAGACGCACTTTATGTCTGTCATCCGCAATCTGTCCCTTCAAAAGAACTTTGCCGTCTCTTTTGTTGTCCTGACCCGTGAAGTCCCGATTCACAAATTTGAGACCGTCTATCAGACCATTGTCAGGCAGCTTTGCGGCACTTTTGAAGGAAGCGGGATTCGAGGCCTGCTGGACACCTGGATAGACGGTCTGGCGGCAACCTTGAACAATGAGGACAACCCCTCATCACAGGTCTCCATAGAAAAACTTTCTGAAACCCTTCGCACACTTCCCGGAATGAATATCAATTTTACCAATGGGCTGATTGCGTTGGTTAACAACCGGCTGGTCCCTTTACGGGAAGGAGAGAGGGAAGAAGAACGCGCAGCGGACCGGGAGATCCTTTATCACTGGTTTGAAGGCGGTAAAATCAGCAAAAGGGAGTTGAAACCGTTCCAGATTTTTGAGGTGATCAACAAAACCAACAGCAAACACCTTCTGAACGCGTTGATCGTTTTCCTTCGCTATCTGGGCTATAAGGGTCTTATTCTTCTGTTGGACGAGCTGGAGACGGTCATTGCCCAGGCCGCATCCATCCGCAATGCAGCCTACGAGAATGTACGCCTCCTCATTGATAACACCGAGCATACGGCGTATCTTCACATCTTCTTTTCAATCATTCCGGATGTTCTTATTTCAGAAAAGGGCTTTAAATCCTATGACGCCCTTTGGAGCCGTGTTCGATCTATTGGTGAGAAAAAGAAGCTCAACTACCGGGGTGTTCTGGTCGATCTTCATCGCACGCCCCTTAAAACAGAGGAACTGATCGAATTGGGCGTATGCCTTCGGCGGATTCATGAAATTTCCTACCGGTGGGAAGCCAAAGATTCGGTCAGGGATGAGCTGATCGAAGATATTTGCAAAAAACAGAAGCAGATGGGGCTCTTGAGTGAGGTCCGTCTCTTTGTCAAACAGATTATCCGTATTCTTGATATGGCCGAACAAGGAGAAGCCCCCATGGAAGACCTGGATCTGACGGAACAGATAACAACCAGCCAGCGGGAGATGGAACAGGAAAAAGTCGAACAACTTCAACCCCGTTGGGATTCCTGATGGATACTTCTGTTTTTTTGCAGGCCCTGGAGCGTGTGAGTGCATTCCAGTTACGGCGCGTGGTGGAACGTTTACGTGACGGCCTTTTTGATCCCCTTGGCGTCCAGTTGCTGACAGCCCATGAAGCACACTTGAACCGTGCGTTTGACCAGGTAGGCAACGCATTGGGCGATAATTCGCCGGCACATCTGTGTATTTGCGGCGCCTATGGGCAGGGCAAATCCCACAGTCTGACCTATCTTCGCCAGCGGGCCCTGGAGCAGGGGTTTGTTACCAGTCTGATCAATCTGGACCCCAGGGAAATTCCGTTTTACAATTTCAGACAGGTTTATCAGGCTCTTGTGGCAGAGATTCGGTTTCCGGGCATGGAAAAAACTTCCCTTGTCAACCAGTGGAAAGCCTGGGCAAAGGAGCAGAAAGCGCAAAACCCAAACTTCGACGTCCTCGATCTTCTTCCTGATGAAATGCCTCACCTGTTTAAGGCCGTTCTCGCGGCCCTTGCCCGGGAGAACGTTCGGCTTTCAAAACGAGAAAAGGCTTTGAAAAAACACGCTTCGTTCCGCCCCAGAGAGTTTCCGTACTTGCTGGCACGGGCCTTGGGTGGTGAAGCCATTCCGGTATATCGGCTGAGGCATGCGTTCAAATACCGGGAGGTCTCGTTTTACAAGGATGCATCGTTGACCTGTCGAGGAACAGACCCGTATGTCCGGATGGTCTATGGCCTGGCCCGTCTTTTTCAGCAGATGGGGTTTAAAGGATGGGTGCTGCTGTTTGACGAAGGAGAATCCATTGTCCAGACCCGCATCACATCCCGCAGCAAAAGCTATCAAATTCTTAATAAAATGTTTGTTCCTGACTCCCCGGCCTTTGGATTTTACCCGGTGTTTGCCTTTACCGATGATTTTTTTATGAAAGTTCAGGAGGAAGATTATGAGCAGGTCAGAATCCGAAATGAAGTTGAATTTCGCTATTTTGATCAAAATTATGCTGAATCCTGGCGTGATTTGACTGTTTACCGCCTGCATGATCTGACGTTGAAGGAATGGAAGGACTTGTCTGAAAAACTGATTGTTCTTCATTCCAGGGCCTATGGATGGCGGCCGCCTGAAATACGGACCCGTGAGGAGATGGCCGACCGGTTGTCAAAAACACACCATCAGGAGGCCCGGCTTAAGTTGAAAGCACTGGTGGATCAATTGGACTTGATTCATCAGGAGCAAGTTTTAAAATCTTAATCCGGATAAACCGGAAAAGTGCCTAGTTTGAAGTGAGCTAAAGTTAATGAGTCGCTTCGCTCGGTCTTTTTATATAAGATTGATAGAACTCCTCAACTTTAGGCACTTTAGATCACTTTAGGCACTTCACACTTTTTTTAACTTCTTAAATTAATCAAGAAACACGAAAAGAAATCAGAATAAATTTATTTTGTTGGATTCACCGCTTTTACAACTCCCCAACACCTACCGCGCCTTTTACGGCACCTTTCCGTCTCTGCATTTGATTCAAAAACAGGCGATTGGGCCTGTCCTTGAAGGGCGGGACCTGGTTGTGCAGTCCGCTACCGGATCGGGCAAGACCGAAGCGGTCCTGGCACCCTGTCTGGAACGAATTATCCGGTCCCAACGGACCGAGGCGCTCATCTACATCGTCCCGACCCGTGCCCTTGCCTTTGATTTAAAACGGCGGCTTGAAACCATTGTGACCCAGCGGCTGGGGCTTCGCCTTGCCATACGTACCGGCGATATCAAACGTTCAGGCGGAGAACACCCGGACCTCATGCTCACCACGCCGGAATCCTTAGATGTCCTTTTAGGGAGTTCCAATCCGGATTTGCAAGGTTTTGTCTCCCGGGTCCGCATGGTGATTATTGATGAAGTTCACCTGTTTGTTCACAACTACCGGGGCCGGCAGCTGGCTTATCTGATCACCCGTCTGGAACGTCGATTTTCCCGGCCATTACAGAAGATGGCACTTTCCGCCACGATTGCCGACGTGGATTCCGTGATGGGGTTCTTCGGATTTCGGCCGGATACCATTCAATGCGCCGCAAGCCTGCAACGGGACATTGTTCCTCATCTGATTCACCTCAAAAATGAAGACCGGGAATTCATTGCCCTTTTGGACGATCTTTATGATGTCTGGAAATACCGCAAAATTTTGATCTTTGCCAACAGCCGGGGCAAATGTGACCGGTTGTTTGCCATGGTCAACCAGGAGGGGCGGTTTCAGGAAGTATCCGAGCTTCATTATTCCAATCTCAAGACCCGGGAACGCCGGGCTGCGGAACGTCGCTTTCGAGAGCGTACCCA
>JAFDHS010000245.1 GCA_019308655.1 Deltaproteobacteria bacterium | reverse complement strand
CGTCGTATTCCCCTTGTAAATCAGATCTCCCCTGTTTAAAATCTCCATGTCAAACGTCTCGATGATCATATCCCCGGCTTCCGATGCCTGGGTTAAACGGACCCGCGTGGTCAGTGTCCCGGCATTGGGCAACACCTCGTGAAATAAGGTTGCGTCTCCTCCTAAATTTCTGAATTTGAGGTCCTTTTTACTTTTAAGCGCGGAACCCATAAAAGCCGCAAGCCATCCGCAGGGTTGGAGAGCAACTTCAAGGAGTATACTGATCGGCATGGAAGGCGTCTGATTGGCCCTGAAATACCAGGCATCATCAGTAACGTCAAACTCGGCTTCGATCCATCCATCGGGCTTTAAGACCCACTGGGAAGGTTCGATTCGGGTTATTCTGTCCACACACAAATAGGGCGGGTTCGGGAGCCTTGCAATAAACCGTTTTTCATCAAATGCCTCATAGGATCCGCCAAAGGCTTTGGAAGGTTTGCCCAGGGCGAATTCAAGCAGACTGTTTCGGTCAAAGAGGACTTTTTTGCCGTCAGGGCCATCGGCTTTAATTAATTCATTGTTGTTTTTATCCCAGAACGATTCAATCTCTTCACGGCTTATTCCTGTCATCTTCATGGCCATGTCCTGGAAAAGGACAACCCGGTGGCCATCGGCAAACATGTGAGCGTCGGCAACAACATAAGGCTCGGGTCCGTATCCCCATTCCTTGATTTCCACTTCATATATGACATGAGCTGTTTCAGGGGTTACCGGCCCCCGGCATTTCATCTTGATTTCCATGCCGATAACCGGCTCATAGCAGACATCCGGTTTGTCCGTTACCCATCCCATGCGCTGGGTGAAGATTCTCAGGGTATGTGCGCAGCATTCATACATCAAGGTCCCGGGCATGGTCATATCATCCGTAAAATGGCAGGTTAAAAACCAGTCATCCGGATGGATATCCGCCTCGGCCCGGATAAACCCCTGCCCGTACCGCCCCCCTTTGGGGTCAAGATGAAGTACCCGATCGACAAGTTTCATCCGTCCGCCCGGCAGATTGAGAGAATCGGCAATCCGTATTCCTTTGAACAAAGGTCCGAAACATTCGTCAATGTTTCCGGCCCGAAGCGCTTCCAAGGCTTCATCCGTGTAGGTCTCGCCCTGAGCGGGAAACTCCGAACCTGAAAGGGGAAACGCTGCAGTCGATTTACCATGAACAGGCCGGGTGTCTTCTGCGGTCAGAATAATACCGCCTGAATTTCGGACCTCCTCTTTGGTAAAAAACCCGGCACATCCATTGGTCATGGTGATCAGGCGAGAATCCCCTGCATACCCTTCATAACTGAAGAAAAAGAGATAGGTTTCGCCCTGACGCATAAATTTTTCAATCTCGATTTCATAACGGATAACATCACCCGGACGGGGAAGCCCCCTGTGAAAGGTTACATAGGCATCCAGAAGACGGTAAGATCTTGTACCCTTGACAGCAAAATCGATACCCAGGTATGAACAGAGGAAAAGATCGGCCTGACCGGCTTCTATGGATATGCATGTGGGTGCGCATCCCCCGTCCAGATACCATGCATCGGGCAATACGTCATGCTCCGTTACCAGGCGGCCGGAACCCAAAGACCCCTTCTCTCCTTCAACGGAAAGGATTCGGTCCACAAGCATCAACGGTTCATCCGGAAGGCGTACCCTTACTTTATAAGAATCGATTATTCCGAACTCAGGCCCCAGAACATTGGCAACATCGCCCGTTGCAAATTCCAGGCACATGTCGCGGGAAAAGGCCGGTCTTTGTGTGGCAATTGTTTGATGATTGCCGGTATCCTTTGCCGGGAAATCGATTAATTCGGGCAGTGGGTCTGTTTCATTGCATGAAGCCATCTTTTCAAGAAGCCGGGTCTGAAGTCCAAAGGTTTGCCCAAAAGCATCCGTCAACTCACTTGAAAACTTTAAAAATCGCCTGTGGGCATCAGATACGGCCTCCATGTTTGTTGTCATGGGCTCCAACAGATCGGCATAAATATTCGTATTTGTTTGTCCCGTATTTTTAAGGAGATCCAGGTCGTCGCCCATGGAAAATTCCGGGACCTTAACATTTTTATGGTCTTTTAAAGGGATGTCGGGCAATATCATGCCGGACGTTGAACCCACCGGATTGTTAACATACAAATTCCGGCTTTTAAGTTTCAGGTTCTTTTTTCGGGGCAGTTCAGGACAAGGGGGTTTCCCGCCGATAATCTGAACAACTTGCGGTACGATATGCTTTTTCCCTGAATCCGGATGGTTTTTCGGGGCCGGGCTTGAACCGGTAACCGGGGCATCAGGATCTTGAAGAGTATCATCGGTCAAAGGGGCTTCAAAGGATTCCAAAACAACATGCATGCAGTTACCGTCTGTTGTGACAGCGGCCGTACATGCCCGGCGGCAACCGTTTTCCACGTCCATGGGCCAGTGTTCCGCTTGCGATGGCAGGTCAAATCCGTATTTTTGAAGAATATTATTTTCAGATTCACCACCAGGAGTAAAGGGAGGGATTATTTTCCGGTAAAGACACAGGGCGGTTTTAACCAAAGAGGCCATGCCTGCGGCAGCTCCGGTGTGACCCACGTTCGCTTTGACCGATCCGATGGAAACCGGACCGGCGGCACACGAATGTTTGCTGTCGCTAAAAAAATCGTAAAGCGCCTCTGATTCCGCATTGTCTTCAAACCCGACACCGCTGCCATGGGTTTCCATCAAACTCACGGTCGAGGGCGAAACAGCGGCATCACGAAAAGAACG
>JAFDHS010000244.1 GCA_019308655.1 Deltaproteobacteria bacterium | reverse complement strand
CAACCCGACCAACCCGACCAACCCGACCAACCCGACCAACCCGACTTAATGCGATTGTTCGGCATTTCCTCATGTAATAATTGAATGAATTGATTCACATAATTTCTCTATGAAATTAATTGTCGTCTGTACGTCATGCTTTGTTATAGGCCACCTCGTGCCCGGATAACTTGGATCCATGTCAGCTTCGTGAGCAATTTTATTCCGCCTTTCCACAATTAACTTCAACCTGGTTTTAACATCATTAACGGGTGTAGATAGAATGGAAGCAACATCTGGCCACAAAGGTGACGGATAAAATAAGCGGATAGCATCCGCGATTCTATCAGGATGTTGAAATGATAGATAACTATGTTTTTCGCGAATTTCATTTTCAAGTAAGCTACTTGAAACTCCTGCTGAAATAGTAAGCTGTAGGGTTTCTATAGAAATTTGGAATTTTAGGAAAGCCTCTGTTGGGGGTTCTCTTCCCATCAAATATTTCTAACATTCCAAATCGTGTGATTTCATGTATATAATGGTCTAAAGCACTAACCGTCATTACAATTTGAGATCTTAACAAGTCAGAGGCATCAATTATGGAAGTCGTCAAACCCGATAGTGCGTCATAAAGGCCACCAATTTCTTTAACTCTGCTGATGTTGGCCCTGAAGTGTTGTATTGTCTTATACATTTTCAGCAAGATGAATTATTTTGTCTGCACCGTCTGAATAAAGCTCTTCAAACTGACGCATTGATTTTTTTGTTCGCTCAAGAACTATCCCAGTTGCTTCTAATTGAGCATCTGTAAGAGAAAAAATTGGTGCCTTATGCTTTTGCGACAACGCAATTAAGCTATTAAAATCCGACATTTGGATTATTGGCTCACATAGTGTAATGTTTGCATTTGTGTAGTTTGCATCAGGGAGCAACATATCGGATTTTTTCAAAGCAGGAATCAATTTATTTTTCACACCATTCTCAATCTCGTTTATCCATTTTTGGAATGCTGCTGAGGGTGTTTTTCCTTCACGTAATCTGTATTTCTGTACGATCGTACCCATAAATTTAGGAGATTTCGCAGGGAAAGGGTATGTTGCATTTCTTAAAAGGGGATTTGTTTTCGCCTGTTCTGCCCAAGCCCTCCATTTTGGGAAGATGGACGCAAGACTATTAGTGGCCATAACAGAAAAATAGTCTGGGGCCATGGGGATCAGAAAAAAATCACTTGTCATTAATAAGTTTTGGTTAATCGGTCCTAAACTTGGACTCATATCAACGAGAAGATAATCAGCGTTGTATTTTTTTGCTGTTAAGTTGAATAAATGAAAGATAGAGCCTGGTAAGTTTTGTAGAGTCACAAGGGAACCAGAAAGTTCTTGAGCAATGCCAAGTGTAACTTCATATTCAGCCAGCCCTATATGGCCAGGCAACAAAATCATATTAGGCTGTCCATTAATTTCCTCACATGTTACAGCTTCAATGGGGACTGGTCGCGATTCGAAGGCAGGTGCCAATCCATCCCTGATATTCCTAACTCCCTCAGCTTGGTAGATGGCTTCAAATTCATCCGAATCTTTAAAGCCTAGTACCATCCCTGTTAGGTTGCACTGTGGATCGCAATCAACAATAATAACTTTTTTCCCTTTCGATGCTAACATCCAGCCGAGATTAAAAACTGTAGTCGTCTTACTGACTCCGCCTTTGTGATTAAACAAAGCTATTTGGATAGCCATTTTTGCCGATCCCCTTATTTTTATTTAACTATGACTTTTTTGTAGTTCCTACTATCCGAACAATAATTATACAGAATAGACTGCATAAACCCGGTCAAATTCCCTCGAACAATTTTCGCATCCCCCTTGTTCAGGACATGGGTGTAAATCATAGCGGTGCTGACCTTTTTTAAACTCCTACAATTCATAAATGCTTCGAAGGTGTTATCTTGCCATTATTTCAATACCCAGGAATTTTTGGCTGTTTGTGTTACATAAAAGCTATCAAAGGCCGGAGTAAAAATTAAGTTAGGTAGACAAGCGGAACACAGTCGATTTTGATTTCATCATAGATTGTGGAGCCAATCTTTATTTCCTCCTTCTCAAGCATATTGTCAAACAAAAAAAGCCCAGAATGCCGGTGATTCCTAAGAGAAACTCAGACAGGAAGGTCGTATGGAAGGGAGCTAATGATGATACTGACCATAGTGCGCAATGCCAAAAAACAGGGATTGTCTGACGAAGTTATTGCTCGGTTAGTGAATCTCGACCTTGTTTCCGTAAAAAAAATACTGAACCATGAAAAGATTGAAATTCCATTGCATTTGTTAAACCCGGAAGGGAAATAGATAACCGACATTGCGGAAAGTCAAGGGACTTTTGCAAGAGTAGAGACCCTATGCATCGCGTCTCTACGTTCTTTAAAACGTATAACCGATTGAAAAATGCAACCTTCCGGAGCTTTCACCTTGCTTTCGATCCAACTTGGTTCCGTAGAGAAAACCGATGGGGCCTATGGGTGTAATGTATCTTAAACCCGCCCCTATCGATGAACGCAAATTTTCCGAATCCATCTCACCAAAATTATCCGTCAGACTCCCGACATCGTAAAACAACGCAAGTTCAAACTTAGGAATCACCGTTTGCATCAAAACGGAGCAGATTCTCATCAAACCCTCTGACATCTGAAGTGCCGCCGAGGAAAAACAACTGATCATCCGGAACCTTTGGCAAGTCACCGTAAGGATCGATGTAGCCGGCCCGGCCGAGACAGGCAAAGGTTACCCGCCGGAAGGGCGTCAAAAAATATCTTAAGTCAACGCGGTATTTGAAAAAATTATCAACGGAGTTTTGAATACCATTGGAGATATCGACAGAGAAAGAGGAAAAAAGACCCTTTTGAGGACGAATAAAAGAGTCCCTTGAATCGTAAACAATGAAAGGCTTGACTGTCAAAACACTTCTGGGTTCAAATTCATCGGTATCGTAGTTTACTTTCGCAGAATCACTTCTGAACTGGTCCCTATATTCAAAATTAAAGTTCAGTCCTGTAGAAATCTTTTGAAAAAACTTCCGGGTAAATCCAAGAGAAGCCCCATGAATCCTCGTGCCGAAGTCCTGGTTGAATTCTTCCCGGCGTTCCGTAAAAACGTTTAAATTTGCAGAAGTACGGGAACCGAAAAGTCTTGGTTCCGTTATGGCTGCCTCAGCCCGATAACCGATCTGGCTTGATTCCACTCCCAGCCAGGCAGACTTGTTCGTCCCAAACAGATTATAGTCCCCCGCTTTGCTATCAACAAAAAAACCTCTTTGGGTTTCATATCCGACCCCTAACTCCACAAAATAGTTTTTTTTCTCTTCAACTTCAACAAAAAGGGCGACCTTCTCTTTTTTCTCTTTCAGGCCGATGGTTTTGAAGCGTACCGAATTAAAGATATTCATATTCCGAAGGTTTCGCTGTCCCCGAAGCATCTTTGCCAGGGAAAACGGGTCTTCAGGCTTTAGCTCAAGCTCGTTTTCAAGTATTCTTTTTGGGGTCCGGAAATTGCCCTGGTACCAGACCTGCCCCATTTTCACCAAGGGTTGTTCATCGACACGATATGCAATACCGGCTTTGGATCCATCCTCACTGATTGAAACCTCCCCTTTTACCTTGACATGGGGATAGCCTTTTTCAGAAATTAAGGCAG
>JAFDHS010000243.1 GCA_019308655.1 Deltaproteobacteria bacterium | reverse complement strand
GTATGCCTACCAACGCCTGGTCGAATGGGGAGTCATAAAGCGGTCGGGGCAATAGTTGACAGGAAATCGCTTATGGGATTAGAAAGATATCTTGTCTTTTCTACTCGGCTGACAATTTTCGACGATTGAGATCGTAAATTGCCCCTCTCTTTACGACTAAAGATGACAAGGCCGGTCAGGAAACATTTGATAATGGCTGCCTTGGATATGAAGAACCAAACATAAGCCTTCACCGGAAAAGGCGCCACAGCAGTCAAGCGGGGTAATCTGTGCTGAAAGCGGTCGGCTGAGGCCTCTTTTTTCCTTAACTCTCCTCAAAAAAGTCTATTTGATCTCTTGACAGCCCGATCCCAATCGTGATACACGCGTTTAATGTTATAGGAGTCGGGAGAGATGGAGTTTGAGGAGATTTTGGGCCCACAATTCACCGGTTCCTGAACAACCTGCTTCCCAATCTCTGGAAAACGATTTCCTATCACTTTTTTTAGGAGACTTCTTATGAAAAGACATATGGCTATTTTATTATTTGCTATGTTAACGGGATTATCTGTTTTACTTAACTGCAGCAAGCAGAATGATATTAAAACAATTGTTATTGGGGGTATCTTTGACTTGAGTGGACCAACCAGTGATGTGGGAAAAGAATATGCGGAAGGTGTTATTGATTATATCCGTTATATTAATGAAAAAGGTGGTATTCATAACAGGAAAATTGAATTATTATATAAAGACTGCTCTTATAAAATCTCTCAGGCTGACTCCTGGTATGAAGAGCTAAAAAATAAAAATGTCATTTCTATCATTGGCTGGGGCACGGGAAATACAGAAGCTTTGGCTCCAAAGATCACAGCTGATAAGATCCCTTTTATTAGTGCTTCCTATTCAGAAAAGCTGGCTGATGGCAATAAATATCCTTATAATTTTATAGCAGGTGTCTCATATTCCGATCAGGTTAAAATTGCATTAAAATTTATTAAGAACCGGTCAAAAAAAGAAAAACCAAATGTTGCCTTTATTTATAATGATACGGCTTTTGGCCGATCGCCTTTTTTTCCAGGGGGAGAAAATTTTGCTGATAATAATGGAATCAATGTCTCAGAAAAGATAATAATCCCTCTTACCGGTGAAAACGCTAAGGAAAAACTAATGTTGATGAATGCTGAATGGGGTATTGTACAGCAAACAGCAACTGCCTCTCTTGCTATCATTAATGCATTGAAGAAACTGAATAAAGCTAAAAAATTAATTTTATTGAACTGGGCGATTGATGAAAATATCGCTCGGAAAATCAAGTCAGCAGGATCATTGGAGATTTATGGTGCTATTCCATATGGTGTCTGGGATGATAACTTGTCAGCAGTTAAATTACTTCATCAGATTAATAAAAAATATCATCCGGAGATTCATAAACGCTCCTGTCGGTACATCCAAGGGTATATCAATGCAAAGATTTTATTAGAAGCAATAGAGAGGGCCGGAGATAACTTAACAGGTGAGAATATAAAAAAGAAACTGGAGTCTTTGCAAAATTTTGATACGGAAGCTTCATTTAATCGGGTCACCTATACAGAGAGAATACATAAAGCATCTTCCAGTATTATGATTTATGAATTAATGAATGGTAAATTAGTTCCTTCCTCCCAATTATTAATCTCTATTGAGCAGAAAATATGGGAAGAATATTAATGTCATTTCAGGTGTGAAAATCATTAAAAAATATTCCTCATATAGACTCGCTGATAGAAAATCACTTTTTCTCACTCGATTGACAATTTCCGACAATTTAGGCCGCAAATTGTCCCCCTCCTTTTGCCACCAAGTTGATCTAATATTGGAATTTAACGGAGTTAGTTTAATAGTTTAATTGACGTTGATTTAGCGAATTCCTATCACGGTAGCATGCCTCATTGGATTGATGATTGTTGATTGATGATTGTTCTTGCGAACTACCTCCATAATTCACTAATCAACGGCTCAGCTTTTCGGTGAACCCTGAACCTCTGAACCCATGAACCCATGGCTGAAAGGAATATTTTTATTTAGTGTCAAGCCATTGAATCGAATATTTGCCGCCGAGCTTCTTAAATTCAGGGTCACCGGTAACTATTACTGCATTTAGTCTATGTGAAAGGGCCGCAGCAAAACAGTCGGCATAAGCTATCTTGTATCTACCTTTCAATTTGGCTGCTTCGTAAATCAACTTTTGGTCAGCATCTATTAATTCAACAGGATATTGTTTGAGTTGTCCAATCACCTTCTCTGCAGTTTCAACTCCTTGCTCTCTCATGGTATTGTAGTAAATTTCACCCCAGTTGCTCTCAGCCCCTTACTGTTCAGTTATAAATTCAACGTAGTTCCCCTATGTCTGTCTCATCCGTTCAATTACCTCAGAATCGATTTTCTTGAAAAAAAGGCAGAGCCATAATGACCCTGCCTAATCTACTGATAGATTTTTTGATGATTTATTTCTTAAACTTTTTTCTGAACCCCACAAGTCCGATTAGACCGGTAGCGACAAGGAGCATTGTGGAGGGTTCGGGGACGGGCACTGTATCAGCCAGCGACTACCGAAATCTCGCTCGGGGAAAGATCAAACTCCAGGGAGCGAAACATTTATTTTCCCCTCTTTTTCACGACATATTGAAAATTCTTTGACCTGTAGCCTCCATTGATTGCTATTCGCATACATTAAGTATAACAGTATCCCAATAAATATATGGCAATGACACGGCCCCATCCATATTTACGTCTACAGCAAATATAAATGTATATGTTCC
>JAFDHS010000242.1 GCA_019308655.1 Deltaproteobacteria bacterium | reverse complement strand
CTTTAGATCACTTCACACTTTTTTTGACATAAATTTCACGAATTTTAGAATTAAGACACTAACTATTAATCCAGTCACGCACTACTTCTATAGAAGCAGAACTGTCATCTTTTATAAGCTGTACGGCTTGATCTCTGAAAGGCAGGAGTTTTTGCATTTCTCCAGCCTGTTCTCTTTCAATCTCCCCAACGGTTTTAGGAAGCTGCTTTAATATTTCCATATCTCCGGTTGACCTGGATCTAAGGCGTCGAATTAAAGGACGAATAACAAATATCAAGATCAAAAGTATAACAATTCCCCCCAAAGCATACTTTATGAGAGGCACATACTCTTTTGATGAAAACCATTTTTTTTCTATTTTGCTTTCTTCAACTTCTTTGCGTTTGTCATTTTCAAAGGCAATGTTGGCGACTTCGACTTCATCCCCTCTTCCCGCATCGAAATTAACTGCTCGTTTTACAATATTTCCAAGTTTCTCGATCTCCTCGGGTGTCCGGGGAAAATATTTCAACTCCTGCTCCCCATCTTTCCCCTCGACGCGTTTGTACGTTCCATCCACAATTACAGCTACCGATATTCTTTTTATTGTTCCAATCGGCTCTATAATATGGCTGGTCACCTTACCGATTTCATAATTTACGGTTTGGTCTTGTTTTTTAAACACCTGATTATTTTTAGTCTTGGTTCCTGTTATGTTTTTTGTCAGATCAGAACGTACACCAGGAACACCTGCCGGTATGGTTTTCGATTCATTGGAGGTCTCATTGAAAATTTGTTCGCTTCGGACGACTCTGTTATCCGGATAATATCTCTCTTCCGTCTTTTCATGTCGCTTAAAATCTAAAATACATGAAAGTCTGACAATGGCTTTGCCAGGTCCTAATGCCGTCTCGAGCATTGTTTTTATTCTATTTTCTAAATTCCTTTCAACTTTTTCCTGCAACGCCAACTGATCAGAACCGATCTTTCCTGTCGTAGACTTATCTTTAAAGCCTGCCAGCATTTTTCCGTGGTTATCCACTATCGTCACATTTTCAGGATTCAATCCGGAAATACTTGACGATAAAAGATGAACAATCCCCCGGACCTGATTCTTAGTCAACCACCTGCCGGGATGAAGATTCAGAACCGCCGAAACTGTTGCAGGTTCCTCATCCTCTACAAACAGAGATTTTGACGCCATAACAATGTGAATTCTTGAACTTTCAACTTCAGCAAATTGATTAATCGTTCGTGACAACTCTCCTTGCAATGCTCTCTGGTAGTTTACATTCTGAGCAAATTCCGACATGCCAAGTTTTGCATCATCAAAGATTTCAAAACCAACTCCCCTTCCCTGTGGTAACCCCCGGGAGGCCAGTTCCATTCGGGTCTCATATATTTGTTTTCCTGGAATCATAATCGAATTTCCGTTCGAAGAAATTTGATAGGGAATTTTTTGGTCCTTCAAGTTTGCCAATATCGCACCTGCATCTTCCGGCGCTAAGTTGGCATAAAGAACCTGAAAATCTTGATTTCCTGTCCAGAATAACAAAATGATAAAACCGGTTATCGTAACCCCGATAAGGGATAAAAGAGTGATCCTTTTTGCAGGGGTCAGGGTTATAAATATTTTTTTTAACTGATCAAAAATCCCACGAAGAGATAGTGGCATTCTTCTTCCTTTCAACCACTCAACGAATACATCATGTCATTTGAATTTGCAGGTAAATGATCATATCGAAGTGTTGAGGTGTGAGACTAAACCCATAGCCCATAGCCCATAGCCCATAGCCCATAGCCCATAGCCCATCAAAACTAAACCGACATTCGATTAATTTCCTGATAGGCCGATACAACTTTATTACGCACCTGCATCATCAACTGGAAAGATACATCTGCTTTCTCTAAGGCAATCATCGTTTCGTGGATATCTTTTTTCTCACCCGTTGCAAGTTTTTCGGCAGCCTCGTCAGCAATTTTTTGGAATTGATTGATCTCATTTATCGAAGACTTTAACATTTCACCAAAAGAATTTTCTTTTGTTTCGGACAGATGTTTCACCGTAATGGGTGAAAGAGGCATTGCCTCTATATTATTTTGAAAGGTAACTTCTTTCATATTAACTTCCTATCTCCAAAGCCTTTAAAGCCATTTTTTTTGTAGCATCAGCAGCAGTCACATTTGCCTCATAACTTTGAGAAGCAGACATCATATTGACCATTTCTTCCATTAAATTTATATTCGGCATGGCCACATATCCATTTTCATCCGCATCCGGATGATGGGGCTCGTATTTTGAAATGGCCGGTCTTGGATCATCTATGATTCGAACTACTTTAACTTCAGACATTTCGCCGGGTATTTGAGAATTCAGCATATCACGAAAAGATCGGCCAACCGGCTGGGCAGCAAAAACCGCTTCTTTTCTTTGGTAAGGACCACCTTCCGGTGTACGGGTTGTATTGATATTAGCCAGATTGCCGGAAACCAAATTCATTCTGAGCCTTTGAGCGCTCAGTCCGGAAGAAGTTGTATTGAGTGCATCTAAAAAATTCATTTTTACCTTCCACCTCCCTGAATCACATTTTTTAATCCTTGAAATTTTTTGGCGATAATTTTGGCTGAAGCATTATACATCAACGTGTTTTCAGATAATTTTGCCATCGATTTATCCATATCAACAGTGTTGCCATCCTCTCTTTTGATGAATGGAGAGGCTTCAATCGCTTTAAATTCTATATTATCCTGACGGATTTCCCTGAAAGGAAAGTGCATCGGTTGAGTTTTTTCAGGTTCTATATTTTTT
>JAFDHS010000241.1 GCA_019308655.1 Deltaproteobacteria bacterium | reverse complement strand
GAATTCAGTCCGCTTTATGCTTCAATACACAAATCCATTTTAAGCGGTTTTCTTTCCAATATCGCGTTAAAAAAGGAAAAAAATATTTTCAAGGCCGCAAAAGGCAAAGAGGTGATGATCTTTCCGGGATCAGCCCTGTTCAACCGTGCCGGAACATGGATCGTGGCCGCTGAAATGGTCGAAACATCACGACTCTTTGCCAGAACTACAGCAACTATAGATAATCGGTGGCTGGAAGACTTAGGAAAACTTCAGTGCAAATATACCTATATGGACCCTCACTGGGAAAAAAACAGAGGTGAAGTCGTCGCTTCCGAGCAGGTAAGCCTTTACGGCCTTATCATCATCCCCAAGAGATCCGTCTCCTACGGCAGAATCGATCCTGACCATGCATCTGAATTTTTTATCCGAAGCGCTCTTGTTGAAGGTGATATAAAGCATCCGTTTCCATTTATGAAGCATAATCAAAAACTCATTGATGATATAATAAAAATGGAAGACAAGATCAGAAGGAGGGATATTCTTGTCAGCGATGAGGATATTTTTGAGTTTTACAGACAGAAGCTGGACTCGATTTACGATATCAGAACCCTTAAAAAACTCTTGAAGGACAAAGGGAATGACCGGTTCTTAGGGATGGAAGCAAAGGACCTGATACGATATTTCCCGGATAAAGAAGAACTCTCCTTGTTCCCCGATGAACTTAATCAGGGAAATACAAGATTTGAATATACCTACAATTTTGAACCCGGCAAAAAAAATGACGGCATAACCATTAAAATCCCGGCGGGTGAGGCATCCCTGGTTCCGTCGACATCTTTAGACTGGCTTGTACCCGGACTTTACGAGGAAAAAATAACCGCCCTTATCAAGGGGCTCCCCAAAAAATACAGGAAACAGCTTGTTCCCGTAGCAAAAAGTGTCGCTATCATTACAAAAGAGATGCCCAAGACAAATACCGGTCTTCTTTCAGCGCTCGGAGAATTCATTTATAACCGATTTGGTTTGGATATACCCGCCCCGGAATGGTCTGATCATCTTTTGCCTGACCACCTGAAAATGCGTATATCGATTACAGATTCCAAAGGCAAAGAGCTGGTTTCCGGCAGAGACAAAACGATTTTAAAACAGAATATTTCAAACGAGGTCAACCTCAACAAATTGGAAGCCCCTAAAAAGGAATGGGAAAGAACCGGTTTAACCCGCTGGGACTTCCCGGATCTTCCGGAGGCAATCAACATCAGTGGAAGCAGCAGTGAAAAGTGGACGGTCTATCCCGGCCTGGAAAAAGATGCCAGTGGTACCCCAAGCGTAAATCTGCGCCTTTTTGAAAACAGAGAGAAAGCAATAACATCCCACAAAAAGGGCCTTTGTGAACTCTTTACCATCCATTTTTCAAAGGATTTAAAATTTTTAAAAAAGAACCTGGTTCTACCCAAAACGATGGCGCATCACGCCGATTATTTCGGCGGTGCAAAGCGGTTTGAACAAAAACTTTTCCAAAGCGTAATCAGCCGCCTCTTTTACAGCAACATAAGGTCGAAAAATGGTTTTTATGCCCATGCCGAGTCCATGAAAACCGAAATTTTTAAAACCGGAGAGGAAAGATTAAGCAAGGCATGCGATGTTCTTAAGGCCTATCATGAAACAAGGTCCGGTTTTTACAAACTGGAGACCACAAACAGACACAACGGTACGCTCATACAATTTGTCAATACATTAAGGCAGGAACTCTCAAGTCTCGTTCCTGAGACCTTTATAACGCTTTACGATACAAACAAACTTATCCACCTGGCAAGATATATAAAAACAATCGGCCTGCGTGCACAAAGAGGTGTTGTAAACTTTGATAAAGATCAGACAAAGGCAAGACAGATAAATCTCTTTAACGACAAATTGAATGAAATGCTCAAAGGACTTTCAGCTTCAGCATCAGAAGAAAAGCGTAAAGCGGTCGAAGAATTCTTCTGGCTGATTGAAGAATACAAAGTATCTCTTTTTGCCCAGGAACTTAAAACCCCTTTTCGTGTTTCGTACAAAAGGCTTTATGAAAGATTAAGTGATATCGAAAGAATGGTATAAAAATCCAAGTTGCAACAAGATAAAAAATTTGTTAGATTTTAAATTAATTAGCAATTTTTTAAATTCAAAAACAGTTTGCTTTCAGTCTCATTGTAAAAAATCCTGAAGAAGATATTGACAATCTCGTCAAAAATCATCAATATTCGGAGGGTTATCATGAACAAAAAGCAACCGTCCAAGGATTTAGTCCCTGAAAAAATTTCAGAAATCGTTCCCATCCTTCCCTTGTTTGACATCATTCTTTTCCCGAAGATGGTTTTACCCCTTGTGGTCATGCAAGGTGAATCCATAAAGATGATCGACGAAGTCATGTCCAAAGATCGTGTTTTGGGATTCCTTTCAGCCAAGGATTTGGAATCAAAAAAAAACTACAAACCTGAAGATTTATATACCATCGGCACAACCGGAACCATCCTCAAAATGGCAAAGAACAAAGATGATGTCACACAAGTGATGGTACAAGGTTTAAAGCGATTCAAGATTAAGGATTTTATAGAGGAGAAGCCTTATCTCCGGGCACAAGTGGAAATTATCAAGGACATAGGAGGGAAAGACAAAGAAACGGAAGCGCTGATGACCAACATTCTCGTCTTGTATAACAAAACAAGGTCGTCAAATTTTCTCCTGATCTTCCCCAAACCATCGGCTCTGCGGCAAAATCGATTGAAGACCCCGGCATGCTGGCCGATATGATTGCCAGCACCATTAACTCCACGCTTGAAGAGAAACAAAAAATCCTGGAAATTCAAGATGTAAAAAGCCGATTAAAAGAGCTCACCAGACTGGTAAACCATCAGATGGAAATCCTTGAAATCGGACATAAGATACAGGCCCAGGTCAAGGGAAAGATAGATAAAAAACAGAGAGAATACTACCTTCGCCAGCAGTTGGAGGAGATCAAAAAAGAACTGGGGGAACAGGAAGAACCCGATCTTGAAGTAGAAGAATACAGAAAAAAAATAGAAGCAAAAAAACTTCCTCAGGAAGCCCAAAAAGAGGCCGAGCGGGAACTGAATCGCCTTTCCCGCATGCATCCGGATACTTCGGAATACATGGTGGCATCAACATATCTGGACTGGATAATATCCCTTCCCTGGAATGAAAGCACAAAAGATACACTTGATATAAAAAAGGCGAGAAAAATTTTAAATGAAGACCATTTCGGGCTGGAAAAAGTAAAACAGCGTATCATCGAATACCTTGCGGTACGAAAGCTCAAACCGGATTCAAAGGGCCCTATCCTATGCTTTGCAGGCCCCCCGGGCACAGGTAAAACCTCGTTGGGACGCTCCATCGCCAAAGCCTTAGGACGCAAATTTTTCCGTATTTCTTTGGGCGGTGTAAAGGATGAAGCTGAAATAAGAGGGCATCGCCGCACCTATGTCGGAGCGCTTCCCGGGCGAATTATTCAAACCATCAAACGCGTTGAATCCAACAATCCGGTCTTTATGTTAGATGAAATAGACAAGATTGGAAGCGATTTTCGTGGTGATCCATCATCGGCACTGCTGGAAGTTCTTGATCCGGAGCAAAACCATTCGTTTTCAGATCATTATCTGGATGTCCCCTTTGATCTCTCCAAAGTCATGTTTATCATGACGGCGAATATTCTCGATACCATACCTCCACCCTTGAGGGACAGAATGGAAGTATTGAAACTTTTAGGGTATACGGAAGACGAAAAAATTAAAATCGCAACCCGCTATCTGATCCCTCGTCAACGAAAAGCCCACGGCCTGAAAAAAGATCAAATCTCTTTTACAAAAGGCGCTGTAAAGCGTATAATTTCCGGCTATACCAAAGAGGCCGGTCTTAGAAACCTGGAGCGGGAGATTGGAGCCATATGCCGGGGGGTTGCAAGCAAAATAGTGGAAGGGGAAATCGATTCCACAACAATCAAGGTAATCAATGTCTCCAAATATCTTGGACCCATACGCATTGATACACAAGTCAGGACAAGAGCTTTGACCCCGGGGCTGGCCATAGGGCTTGCATGGACACAGACGGGAGGAGAAATCCTGTTT
>JAFDHS010000240.1 GCA_019308655.1 Deltaproteobacteria bacterium | reverse complement strand
TGTATCGAGTTCCGACAAAGCCAATCTTGCAAAACTTGAAGACCGCCTGAAAGATGTGGTTTTCGGTCAGGATCAGGCCATAAAATCTTTGGTTACATCTATAAAACGGTCTCGTGCCGGTCTTGGAACACCTGAGAAACCCATCGGGTCATTTTTATTCACGGGACCGACCGGGGTCGGGAAAACAGAGGTGGCCAGGCAGATTGCGATGACTTTGGGTATTGAGTTTATCCGTTTTGATATGAGTGAATACATGGAAAAACATGCCGTGGCCCGTCTGATCGGTGCGCCTCCGGGTTATATCGGTTTTGAACAGGGAGGGCTTTTGACGGATTCCATTCGCAAACATCCGTACAGCGTTCTTCTTCTTGATGAAATCGAGAAGGCCCATGCAGATCTTTTCAGTATTCTGCTCCAGGTAATGGATCATGCCACATTGACCGACAATAGTGGGCGAAAAGCCGACTTCAGAAATGTTATCGTTATTATGACGTCAAATGCCGGTGCAAGGGAGATGATCTCCAAACCCATAGGATTCGGCGGGAGTGGAGATAAGACGAAAAAAAAGGGGGGAAACAAAGCGATCGAAAAATTTTTCAGTCCGGAATTCAGAAATCGCCTGGACAATATAATCAATTTCAACCCGCTTGATGTGAAGATTATGGAAAAGGTTGTGGATAAATTCATTGCCGAGCTTAAACAGCAGCTTTCCGCTAAGAAGGTTTCCCTTGGTCTCTCTTCCGAGGCACGGACATGGCTGGCTAACAAGGGTTATGATCCGATTTATGGTGCACGGCCTCTTTCCCGATTGATTCAGACTGAAATTAAGGACATGCTTTCCGACGAGATTCTTTTCGGGTGTCTTGAAAAGGGCGGCGATGTTTTGGTAGACCTTAAAGAAGACAGGATGTTTTGGTAGACCTTAAAGAAGACAGCCTGACTTTCAACTATGATCATTGATGAACCCGTTGCTTTCCCATCGCCCCGTTTTGCCGGCAAAGACGGTTTGCTGGCAATCGGTGGCGGCCTCAGTGAAAAACGCCTTTTGTTGGCCTACCGGATGGGCATTTTTCCCTGGTTTTCAGATGACCAACCCATTTTGTGGTGGTCGCCTGATCCACGTCTTGTACTTTACCCTGATGAAATCAGAATCTCAAAAAGCTTACAAAAAGTGATTAAAAAAAAGATATTTCATTTGACCATGGATACGGCTTTTGAGCAGGTGATCAACGCATGCGCCCAGGTTCCAAGGGCGGATGAACAAGGGACCTGGATTGTTAAAGATATGATTGATGCGTACTGTCGGCTGCATGAATCCGGATTCGCCCATTCAGTTGAGGCCTGGTACAAAGGAAAACTGGCGGGCGGATTATACGGCATATCTTTGGGAAAAAGTTTCTTTGGAGAGTCGATGTTCACCTATATGAGTAATGCATCAAAAGTGGTATTTGCCGCACTTGTGGATTACTTAAGGGAACTATCATTTGATATGATTGATTGTCAGATCGCAACGGCCCATTTAATCCGTTTCGGGGCAATTGAAATATCAAGAGACCGTTTTCTGGATGAATTGAAACAATCTCTGGATGCACCGACAAGGCGGGGCAAATGGAGTTTTTTTTAACAGATTAAAAAGGGGTAAAGAGGGCATGGAAAAAGACTGCATCTTTTGTAAAATTATAAATGGGGAAATACCTTCCGATTTTTTGTACAAAAACGATACACTGGTTGTATTTAAAGATATTAATCCGCAGGCCCCGGTCCATCTTTTGATCGTTCCGCTCAAACACATACGGAGTATAAATGATTTGATGCAGGAGGATAAAGAAATTGTGTCCGAAATGATCATGACCGCCGGTGAGATGGCGAAAAAAGAGAATATCGCCGAATCCGGCTACAGGCTTTTTTTCAATGTCGAAAAGGGCGGAGGGCAGGAAGTTTTTCATTTGCACCTTCACCTTGTCGGCGGATGGAAATAAACGGAAAAATGAGCTAAAGCCCGCCCTATTAATAACCGTAGGGTGGGCTGTGTGTCCAGCGAGAAATTAGTCCGTAATATTCTGTTCCATAATATCCCCCATTTGATGAGGGATGGCTATGGGTCTTGCTTCCTGAATTTGCAACCGCTTTTCAAGTTCCCTTATTCTCTTCCGGAGATCGTTCCTTATATATTGAAAATTGCTTCTCAATCCTTCTATTTGCTTCTGATAATCTTTTTTCTGGTTTTCAAATCCAAGGTCGATATCTTTTTTCTCTATCCGGCTGGATGACAGAGCGGAAATATCAGCCTGAATTCTTTTTAAATCATTTTTTACCTTATCAAGATGTTGGGTCAGTTTTGCCGTTTCTTTACTGAATTTATCGTCATGTTGGGTCAGCTTTGCCGTTTCTTTACCCAATTTATCGTCGGCGGTTTTTAGTTTATGCACAGCATTTTTGAAATCCGTTTGAATGGACGCCAATGTTTGTGTCAGTTCTTTTTTGTCTGCTTTGGATGTGCTGAGTGTATCTATTGCTTTTGTCGTTTTTTTCAGGTTCTTTTCTAAAGAAGACGTTGTTTGGCTTACGGATGAAAAGTTTTTTTGAACTGAAGATTCAAGCTTCGCATACTGAACGATAAGGGATGATAACCTGCCTTCCATCTCTTTTGACAGGGACTGAACCTTGTCAGTCCCTGTGTCGTCTAAACTGGTCACTCTTTTTTTTATATCAACGTAGGCAAAAAAAAGTATAATTCCGATCAGCACGGGGATGAAAATGGAAAAGAGTGTTATCCGGCGATTTAATTTTTCTATCCGCAGGTCTTCCATTCCCTCCTGCAGCGGACTGTCAGGGGGATTGTCATCTAAGTTTATTTTAAATTCCGAAACGTCTTTGTCCATGTCTTGCATTTTTATCTATTCCCATTCGATCGTACTGGGTGGTTTTGAACTGATGTCATAGACGACCCTGTTTACCCCTTCTACCTCATTTATTATTCTATTTGAGATTTTTCCCAGAAGATCGTGAGGCAGTTTGGCCCAGTCCGCCGTCATTGCATCTTTGCTGGTGACGGCCCGAAGAGCCAGAATATTTTCATAGGTCCTTTTGTCTCCCATTATACCGACACTTTTTATGGGCAGCAGAACAGCGAAAGATTGCCATAATTTTCTATAATATCCGCTCTTCTTTATCTCTTCAAGAACGATGGCATCCGCTTCTTTTAAGATGGAGAGGCGCTTATCGGTAACTGCTCCGATAATTCTGATGGCAAGGCCCGGTCCCGGAAACGGCTGACGCCATATCAATTCTTCTTCAAGACCTAATGCTTTACCCAACAGGCGTACCTCATCCTTGAAAAGATATTTCAAGGGCTCAACCAGTTTTAACTTCATATTTTCAGGCAGCCCCCCGACATTATGATGGGATTTTATAACTGCGGAAGGGCCTCCAAATGCGGATTGAGATTCAATAATATCCGGGTAAAGGGTCCCCTGGGCTAAAAAATCCGCGTCTTTTATTTTGTTTGCTTCGGCTTCAAAGACATCCATAAAGACCTTGCCTATTATTTTACGTTTTTTTTCCGGGTCTTCTACCTGGGATAAGGCCTTTAGAAATTTGCCCTTGGCCCCGACGAATCGTATGTTAATGTCAAGGTGTTGTTTCAGGATTTTTTTAAGGGTTGTCCCCTCGTCTTTTCGAAGAAGGCCGTTATCAACAAAGATACAGGTCAGGTTT
>JAFDHS010000239.1 GCA_019308655.1 Deltaproteobacteria bacterium | reverse complement strand
ACTCCCCGACAAAGAGATTTTTTTAGAACACCTCTGCCAAAAAGGGGGACTGGGAAAGAAGAGTTGGCAGAATACGGAGACGACGGTAAAGGTGTATGAGGCGGAATGTTTTTCTGAATAAAGTGTGAAGTGCCTGAAGTGACCTAATGTGCCTAAAGTTGAGGAATTCTACCGATTTTATATATAAAAAAGACAGAGCGAAGCGACTCATTAACTTTAGCTCACTTCAAACTTTAGATCACTTTAGCTCACTTTTTTTTACTTTGCAATCATCGCTCTCATCATATCGCCTGCATTTTCAGCATGATCCGCTATCCGTATCCAGCGCAAAGATCTTTCGGATGAGCATGTCTTCGACCTTGTCAGCCTCATTTTCCTTTTTGCGCAGGTTGACAATAATATCCTTGACCACTCGGCGTTGTTTATCTGAAAAATTTTTAAAGTATTTTTTTGCCTCGGTTACCATTTTACTTAATTCTTCAATCGGTTCAATAACCGCATCGACCAGAAGAAAAAAATTCTTTTTAACCTCATCCGGCATACCCGGTTCGGTTCTGTGTCCAAGCCAGTCGAGAGCACTCTCAACGGAATCAAGAACACTATCCTGTTCTTTCAGGTACATGAATAACTGGAACTTATCTACGGACATCATGGCTCCCTTTGGAATATGTCCCCGGATACGCCGTTTTATGGCATCCGCTTCATTTTCAAGTTTAACAACTTCCAGCCGGTATTCTTCAAATGATTTGCATTTGTCTGTTGCATGGCATTCCATGGCCTGCTGAAATGCCCATGTGCATTCTTTTACCTTTTCTGCGTGTTCCTGCAAACCATCAAAAGGTGATGTCATAAATAGTGATAAAAAGGGAATACGCATTGCCCCTCCTTGTTTATATAAAAAACTGAAGTATTTTGAATATTGCCATACTTGTGACGGCAGCTGCCGGAACAGTCAAGACCCAGTAGATCATAATCCTGAAAACGATTCCAAAGTTAACCGCTTCTATTCCCCGTGCCATTCCGACACCCATAACTCCCCCCACTGCAGCGTGGGTAGTGGAAACCGGCAGGCCTAATTTTGAGGCGATAAGTACGGTGGTTGCCGCCGCAAAATCAACGCAAAAACCGCGGGTGTTGGATAAGGTGGTGATCTTTGTGCCGATGGTATCCATAACGCGGTAGCCGCACATGCCGATCCCGGCAGCAATCCCGATGCCGCCGAAGAGCAGTAAAAAAACAGGCACGGGCACTTCGGCTCCTATGCTTCCTGTTTTTACCAGAAAATAGATTGCGGCAAGTGGACCTATCGCATTTGCAACGTCGTTGGCGCCTTGGGCAAGGGCAACATAACAGGATGTTCCGATCTGAATACGTTTAAAGATAGCTTCCGCTCCGTTGGAATTCTTTTCCTTAACAAAGTATTTTAAGGCGATTTTCCCGGCATACCCCATAATAACGGATGGAATAAGTCCAAATAACATAGCCGTATGGCTTTCTATGGACAACTTTTTACCGAGAGGCGTCTTGAACAGAAACGACAGAATCACGACAAAAACAGTTATCCCTATAAATCCGGGGGAGAATTTTAAAGCCATGTTAAACGCGTTTTGCCTGGAGACGATAAGCCTTACTATAATTTTAAATGTGATAAAGGCTATTACAAGGCTGAAAACAGGAGAGATCACCCAGCTCAACACAACGGCACCAAGCTTGTCCCATTGAATCACTGAGAATCCGCCTGCCATTATTCCAAATCCGATCATGGCGCCTACAATGGAATGTGTCGTTGAGACCGGGAGTGATTTCCAGGTAGCGAACGACACCCACAGCGCAGCGGCAAGAAGGGCTGAAAATGCGCCGATAAGGGCGACATGAGGATCGCTGAGGACTTCACCCGACACAATCCCCTTGCGGATGGTGTTGGTCACATGAGAGCCGATAAATACGGCACCGACAACGTTTAAAATGCCTGCAATAAAAATTGCCTGGCGAATGGTTATGGCTTTGGCTCCAACTGCGGAAGCCATGGAGTTGGCGACATCATTGGCACCGATGTTCCATGCCATGTAAAAACCAAAAATGTACCCGATAATCAGAATATAATATTCTACAGCCATAGTTAAATTAATTTAAACGTTTCGGTTGTGAATTCTTAGAGAGGTCGGACAAGAATTTTTAACCTTTTTAAGAGGTTGGGGGAGAGTATGTCTCGCCGGCCCGCCTGATGAACTGTGAGCAGATAGCATGACAGGGGCTCTGAATCAATAAAAACCTCACAATGTTGTGAGCCATCGTTCCTAAAGGCCGGAAGGGGATTGTTTTAAAAAAAATTTTATTAACCGGTGAATATCCCTTAGATTATCCGGATCATGCCATTGAATCTCCGAATCCGCCCTGAACCATGTCAACTGACGTTTTGCGTATCTTCGGGTATCGCGTTTTAAGGTTTCCAGGGCTTCGTCCCATGAAATTTTCCCTGAAAGAAAATCGGTTATATGACGATAACCTATGGAACGCATCGACTTAAGATCGGCAGAATATCCCCTGGCAAGAAGTCCCTTTACCTCGTCGACAAGCCCCTGGTTTATCATTGCCTCTACCCGGCGGTTAATACGATCGTAAAGGATCTCTCTGTCCTTATTTAAACAAATCTTCAGCGCATTAAACGGCTCGCCTGAAAATCGGTGCTCTTTTTGATATTCCGAGATAGGCTTGCCGGTTACTTCATATATTTCAAGGGCCCTGACTATTCTGAAGATGTCATTGGGATGCAGCCTTTTAGCTGTTTCCGGGTCGCAGCCGCTCAATCGCTTGTACAGAAAATCCGTTCCGCGGCTTGCCGCTTCTTTGTTTAACCGTTCCAGAACATCCGGGTCCGGCGGTCTGTCCCTGAACAGGCCATGCAACAGGGCTTTTATATAAAGGCCTGTTCCTCCGACCACAAAAGGAATTATGTTATCATTATCAAGTCCAATGATCCTGTCATGGGCCATGCGGGCAAACCGTGCGGCATCAAAAGACTCATCAGGGTCAACAATATCTATCATGTAATGAGGGATGCGGGACCGCTCCTCATGTGTCGGCTTGGCAGTGCCGATGTCCATGTATCGGTAAATCTGCATGGAATCCGCGTT
>JAFDHS010000238.1 GCA_019308655.1 Deltaproteobacteria bacterium | reverse complement strand
AAGGGGATATTATAAATCAGATCAAATTCATCGAAGAATTGTTTGAGCTCGTGGTATAGCGAGTTTCTCATCACACCCTTTCACATCCTCAATAATTCTTTGCAACAGAACCCTTTTTTTATCACAGCTTCTTTCATTTCGATAGAGTATCCCATCAGTCTCACCCTCATGCCCCCAGTTTTTTGGATTCATTGGAGGCGACATCTATCCTGACACAGGGGGACAGTGGGAGAAGCTGTCGTTGGATCCGCAGTTACGAACGCCAAAAAAGAGATTGCAGGTACAGCGAATGAAATCAAAGACCAGTTTTCAAAACTATTAAATGAGCATCTTGAAAAGCAGCAACATTTAATTGTTCAGGGAAACATCATCAAAAAATCTGTAAAAATATCCGCACTGGTTATTGCCATAAGTTGTATCGCCACGGTTGCCGCAATTTTAATGATATAGGAATTTAAGAGGCCACAGTATGAGTGCTTTTATTCTGCCGAATCATAATATAGTCGGAAAATCAAAAATTGATAAAGCAATCATGAAAAGCCGAGATTGGATTTCAGCAAAAGAAAACGCCGACCTCAAGGCCGCCAAAAGCATAATAGGTCTGAAATGGTCGAATAAAAAATTATCAGAATTTGAAGATCTTTTAAAAAGCATTGACAACCCTATCCTCTTGACGGTCCCAAGTTCATCAAGAAAAAACGTCCTGCCAATTGCCCTGGCGCAAAAGCTATACACAGAAACCGGGATACCCTTTGCTATTGGGGATAAACACTTTGACGCAATCCATAACAAACAATCAAAACACTTACCCAGATTTGAAAGAGCATTTCACCCGCGAGAATATATACCGGTAGACACAGGGCAGTTAAAAAAACTTTTCCATGGAAAAAATATCATTATTGTAGATGATATCCTGACCAGTGGTGGCTCTGTAAAACAGTTAATAAAAACTTTAACCGATCATGATATCAAAACAAAAAGCGTTGTCGCCTTGATGGGAGAACGCCGCCTTGAGGTCGATCAAAAATCCATCGCTCGATTAAAACAGGCACTAAAAAAACAAAAAATAAACTTATCCGCAACCGCATTGGCGCAATGTTTAACACGCGCTGAAATCGGTACAATCATAATAAAAATCAATAATGCGAGGTCTGAAAATGCCCGAAACAAAGTTACCGGACAACTACAAGGGATACTCCAAAAAGGAAATTTTAAAGACTTGGGAGGAATTGCAATCTCCTGGGGGGACAAAAGCTCCGAAAGAGTTGATAAAGGTGATGAGTCAATTTCTGAGAAAGTACAAACTGGGCCTACATCAGATAGAGATTCAGGACGATTTAAAATAGAAGTAACGTTGGGGAAAAATGAAGTTTATAAAACCATTATTAATGTTCCAAGAACAATAAAAGGGGATGAAAAAAACAAACACCTGGAAAATAAAACGAAAAGTTTTTTAAGAATCCTTAAACCAGACAACCAGAAGGGTATAAAAATAAAAATTACAAAAATTATAAATAAAACCTATCAAAAAACTAATGAATTAGAACGGTGATCGGCAGTTTTTTTATGTGAACCATCCCTCTTATTTGGATTTCACTTTCCCTGTTTTTTTTCCTGGTGAAGCGACGACCTCTATAATTTCTTTCACACGCTTATCAGCGGCCATTCTTTCGCTCTCGATAGCGGCTTTCAGCTTTTCCTCATGACTCCGATTCAGCTGCAATATAGTTTCCTTAGCTTGGATAAGTTGTTCCTGTAGATCAGCAACCCGACTATTGGCTATCTGCCGTTCAGTTTCAATGGCAGCCTGTATCCTATCTTCATATTCCTGCCTGAAAGCGCCTATTTTGCCGTCACATTGGTTTGCAAGCTCGGTTTGAATATCATGGACTTTATTCTGATATTCAAGCTCCAAATCTTTCAGTTGAAGCTTGTGTTCGCTCTTAACTTTTTCAAGTTCCTTCCGGGTTGTTTCCAGCTTTTCTTTTAGCTGATCGACATCTTTCCGGAAGCCGATATTTTCATCGGATATGGTCGCCAACTTTTCGGTCAACTCCATGATCCTGCTTTCAAGGTCATACCTCTTGGTTTCCCATGCCTCCTGTTTCTCATCGAATGCCTGTTTCAGAGATTCCCGGCTTTCTTCGTTTTCTTTCAACCGTGCATTTTCAGTTTCAAGTTCTTTAACCTCAGTCTTGAGTTCATTAATCTGGCTATTCAAGACCTCGCTCTTTTCGGCGTATTCCTGTTTTGCTTGTATTACCGATTCAGCAGCTTGTCGCTCCTGATCACTGGCGCGGTCAATGACAGCCTCGATCAGCGTTTGTATCTGGCTCATGCCCGCCCGAATCTGACGCTTCTCCTGGCTGACGGCAACTGCTTCTCCCTCTTGGGCCTGCGCCTCGCTGTATGCGTTCAGCAGCGTGATGATAAAATCCTCCTGTTTCAGCCCTGATTGCCTGGCAGCCTCCTGAAACTGGCTTTTCAACTCCTGGGACAACCTGATTGACATCGGTTCTGTTGCAGCCATTCTTATTATCTCCTGTTATTGTAAACATAAAATCCTTTATTTATAGTATGTTTACTTTGTAATACTTAAACTACAACTTGTAAACAAATTAATATTATTTTTTGATTTTCTATACTCTCTCTGCTGCATGGAATGTTTAAAAGAGAACGACATGAAGATGCCATTTGATCAGTTCACCGTTTGATTTTGCTAACCTAAAATTGACCCCCCTGGAGGGGAATTTCTAACCGAAAATTGACCCCCCAAAAAAAATCACCTTCCAGTGATATAGTGTCCCGAACATGGACAATTAAA
>JAFDHS010000237.1 GCA_019308655.1 Deltaproteobacteria bacterium | reverse complement strand
CGGCGGCCCCAACGCTATCGGTAAAACAATCAACATCCCCCTTCCGCCCAACACATCCGACGAAGGCTATCTGTCCGTTATCAAAAACGTGGTTCTGCCGATCCTCGATGATTTCAAGCCCGACCTTATTATCAATTCAGCGGGACAGGACAATCATTTTTCAGATCCCATAACCAATATGAATTTTTCAGCCCAGGGGTATGCTGAACTGACCTCCCTTTTAAAACCCGATATTGCCGTGCTTGAAGGCGGATACTCCATTGAAGGGGCGCTTCCCTATGTGAATTTGGGGATAGTTCTGGCCATGGCCGGAATCGACTACAGCAAGGTAAAGGAACCGGCCTATAATCCGGCCAAACTGCGTCAGAGCACCAGTATTACCCGCGTCATTGAACAAACGGAAGAAAAAATTCTAAGCTATTGGGAGCAAAGAGAAAAAATAAAAGAACAGGCCCAGGCAAACAAGACGTTTGATGAGCGAAACCGCACTATTTATTACGACACGGACAGTATCTCTGAAAGACAGAATGAAAAAATTCGCATCTGTCCGGACTGCGGCGGTACTTTCAGAATCGATTCATCATCGGACAGTGGGCATCATATCCTTGCGATTCATATTCCACTGAAGGCCTGCAAAGACTGTGTTGAAACCGGATATGAATGGTTTGAGACGGCAACGGCACGTAATTATGATAAAATCTTTCTACAGGATCGGACTGAGGATAAGTATTTGGAAAGATAAATATAAAATGGCTTTAGGTGAATGCCCGGAGAAACTCACCACGGGGCAGTGTTTTCTCGTTCCCACGCTCCTGCGTGGGAATGCATAAAGTAGCTAAAGATATTCTTTCAATAATAGTTTATAATCATCCCATTCCATGAAACGGAAAAGGGAGGCATTATGGAACAAATTAAAACAAAAATAGAAAATGGTGACTGTTTAAAAGTGCTTAAACAGTATCCCGATAATTTCTTTAACTTAATTGTCACCTCTCCACCGTATGCAGATAGCAGAAGCAAAACATACGGTGGAATCAAACCAAATGTATATGTTGAATGGTTCTTGCCACGTGCAAAAGAGTTCCTCCGAGTTTTAAAGCCAGATGGCACTTTTATTCTTAACATTAAAGAAAAAGCGGTTAATGGTGAACGCCATACATACGTAATTGAGTTGATATTAGCCTTACGTGAGCAGGGGTGGTTTTGGACAGAAGAATATGTATGGCACAAAAAAAATTGTTTCCCTGGAAAATGGCCGAACCGCTTTAGAGACGCATGGGAACGGTGTTTGCAATTTAATAAATCTAAGAAGTTCAATATGTACCAGGAAGAAGTCATGGTTCCTATGGGTGATTGGGCCAAAACCCGTTTAAAAAAACTCAGTAATACCGATCGCACTCGTGATGAATCAAAAGTAAAAAGCGGTTTTGGTAAAAATATCTCAAACTGGATAGGACGTGAAATGGCTTACCCTACAAACGTATTGCATTTCGCGACTGAATGTTACAATAAAAATCACAGCGCAGTTTTTCCAAAATCTTTGCCAGAATGGTTTATTAAATTATTCACAAAAAAGTACGATTGGGTGCTTGATCCTTTTGTCGGCTCTGGTACCACTGCAGAAGTAGCTCAAAGTTTACACAGAAACTCCGTGGGCATTGATGTTCTTCCTGAATATTGCGAACTTGCAAAAAAAAGTACCGCCCATTATCAGTACAAAATATGTGAGGATCAAGCTGAGTATGAAACCAATAAGCAAAGAAAAAATAGCGGAGTATGTTGAGCAAAACATACCGGAGTTTCATCGCAACCGAATAGAAAAGTTGAAGAAACTCAAATTGAAAGCAGTGCTCAAGCGTAAGAATCCGTACCTTTTCAAGGTCAAGCATATTACCACCGCTGGGGATTTTATAAAAACAATTCTTGAAGCTCATTTATCCTCACAGGAAGAAACTTTATTCGGAGGCTTTCTCGAAGGGTTAGCAATTTATATATGCAACCATGTTTACCGAGGTAGTAAATCCGCTGCCGAAGGAATTGATTTAGAATTTGAAAGAGATAGTGCAAAATACATTGTCTCCATAAAATCGGGACCGAACTGGGGAAACTCCAGCCAAATTAAGAAGATGAAAGAGAACTTTCGTAAAGCTAAGCGAATTTTAGGAACCAATATTGCATCATCTCTTAATGTCATTGCTGTCAATGGTTGTTGCTATGGCAAAGACAATGCGCCAGATAAAGGCGAATATTTAAAATTATGTGGTCAACGTTTCTGGGCATTTGTTTCCGGCAACGAGAATTTGTACACTGAAATTATCGAACCTCTTGGCCATAAAGCAAAAGAAAAAAATGATCAATTCCTTGAGGAATACGCCAAAGTGGTCAATAAGTTTTCCCTTGAATTTATGGAAATGTTTTGCGATCAAAATGGCGCTATTCACTGGGAAAAAGTCATTCAGTTTAATTCAGGAACATCATAAAGCCCAACAAAGCTATTCACACAGGAAAGAAACAGGAAAGAAATGGGGTCAAGTCTACGTTTGACCTTTAATTATTTTCAAGTTGAGCTTCTTGATCCTTTCCCTGTCTTTTCACTTTCTTCAAACTCCGCTCGCACTCTGCCTATCAAGCACGTTAGGTTCCTTGACTTTTGGGGAAACAAAAAAATAGGCATTTGTACGGAAATGATCCGTACTTATTGACAATTCCATTGATGGATACTATTTTGTTTTTAAGTACGGAAATCATCCGTACAAAACATAAAAGGAGAACGGCAATGGCGATCACTCGCATTGACATGAGATTAGATGAAGAAATTAAAACAAAAGCAGAAAAAGCATCGGCCTTGCTTGGATTGAAAAGTCTCACTGAGTATATTGTCAGGCTTATTGATGAGAATGCAACCCAGGTGATTGCTCAACATGAAAGTATCACAGTTGAAAATGATGTTTTTGATCGTTTTATGAATGCTTGCCTGGAAGCGCGAAAACCCAATAAAGCTTTGCTGGATGCGGCATCTTTTACTAAAGAACAAGACATTAAATGAGTTGGACTAAAGAATTTGTAGAGCTTGACAAGGCTATCCACGATCGGGCGCAATTTGATTGTGGTGAAGTTGAATTAAATGGATTCATTCGAACTAAAGCTGCTAAGCATATGAAGGTAGGTATAAGCAGAACAATGCTGCTACCCGCCTCCGTTCCACTTCCTGACGGCAAATACCCCATCTGCGCATTTTATAC
>JAFDHS010000236.1 GCA_019308655.1 Deltaproteobacteria bacterium | reverse complement strand
ATGTCTGCGCCTTTAATAACAATTTCTTCCGATGCCATGATGTTTGAGGCGATTCAAGTCATGATGGGAAAAAGAGTTCGCCACTTAGTCGTTAAAGATAATTATGGTAAGATTGTCGGCGTAGTCGGAGCCAATGAATTACTGGAGCATCAGAAATATCCCCTGGCGAGTTTGATGATAGAAATCAATAAATCTGAAACGCCTTCGGAAATTTTTGGAATTCGGGACAAGTTGCCCAGGTTGATTAAAGCCTTAATTGACAGCGGGGCTGATTCAAAAAACCTTACGCGGGTTATTGCAGCGGTTTCCGAATCTATTTTAAACAAACTGATATCCTTTGCTTTAAAGGAATCAGGCCCTGCTCCGGCAAGGTTTGTTTTTATGCTCATGGGAAGTGTAGGGAGGCAGGAGCAGACCCTGAAGACGGATCAGGATAACGCCATTATCTTCGAAGATGTTCCTGAAGAATCGGAAAAAGAAGTCAGAGAGTATTTTTTAAATTTGAGCAAAAAGGTTTGTGGATGGCTGGATCAAGCGGGATATGATTATTGCATAGGAGATGTGATGGCTCAAAATCCTAAATGGTGCCAGCCTCTATCGGTATGGAAGAACTACTTTAAGGGCTGGGTTAACAGTGCTGAACCGGAAGATTTGCTTGATACCAGCATTTTTTTTGATTTCAGAGGAGGCTACGGTGATTTAAACTTAACAGATGAATTAAGAAAATATCTCAATGAAATATTAAAAGGAAAAGCCGTCTTTTTTTTGCATCTGGCCCATAACAGCCTGCTGTTCAAACCTCCCATCGGCTTTTTTAGAAACATCGTTGTCCAATCAACAGGAGAACATCGGGAAACCTTCAATATAAAAAAGGCGATGACTCCCATAGTCGATTTTGCGAGAATATATGCGTTGCTGAATAATGTTGAAAAGACCAATACCATGGAAAGACTGCTTCAGCTTTTTGAAAAAGGGGTATTAAACAGGTCTGACTATAATGAAATATCCCAGGCTTATAATTATTTGATGCAGATGCGGTTAAGGAATCAGGCAATGGCTTTGAAAGATAATAAGAAGCCTGACAACCATATCAATCCTAAAAGGCTTACGCATATAGAAGGAAAAATGCTGAAAGAAACATTGTTGCAGATTTCAAATTTTCAATCAAAACTCAGTTTTGACTTTCAGGGTATGAAATGATGATTATTACCTATGCAACTAACTTTCAAGGCTGCCAACAAACAGCTGGGCTGTTTCTCCTTGACAAATTGGCATTGATCTAATAAATTTATCCCTTATCCTGAAAAATGAGGCCTTGGAATTTAATTAATAGCTTTGCAGGGCGTATCTTTCTCTCTGTATCGTTCTTTATCCCTTCCTTAAAAGAGAGATGACTGTACTGTACGATGATAAGACCGCTACAAGCGGACAGGTGCCTCAAAAAATATATTTTTGATATAGGGACTCTGATTCCAACAAAAAGATTAAACGTATTTGATAAAGATCGCATACATATTGTTTTATAAGGTGATAATAGCAGGAAACCGTTTGTTGAATTATAGGTAAAATCTACTCTCTAATCGAGCTTCATCGGAGTTTAAAAACTCTGAATCGAAATCTTTTATGTATTGAGGTATATAAGTATATGATTTTGATCAAGCCGCCGAGATCTTAAGTTTATGAAAATAAAGTTAGGATTTTTGCGGCTTTTTTTTATGCTTGTCCCTGTTCCTTAATAAATAAGATGCATGGTACTGTCGAAACGTTAACCGTAAGTTGTCGTAATTAAAAATTTATGATCTTAATAATTGGGGATATTCATGGTCGGTACAAAACCATAAATGAGCAAATCATTTATGCTGAAGAGCACTGTGATGCCAGAGTATCGGCAGTTATTCAGCTTGGAGACTTCGGTATATATAAGCGAAGCCTGGCACAATATTTTAACGGTATCCCTGAAAGAAATTTTAAACGGCCTGTTTATGTTATCGATGGAAATCACGAAGACTTTGTATACTTGGACATATTGACTGAAAAATATAAAGACCATTTTACGTATCTGCCCCGTTGTGCTGTAAATAATATAAAAGGATATAATTTTCTTTCACTCGGCGGGTCTGCCTATATGGATCCCGTTAATACTCCGCCCGGTGCAACTCTTAACGATGAGGATATTGAAAAGTGTCTCTCTTATCGTCCTGATGATGTTGACATTATCATAAGTCATGACTGCCCTCGCGGAATAGGTGTGCCAGGTACGCCGGGATTTGAATATTGTGATCCGATCGGCTTTTTCAGAAGTGATGAGATTAAAGAACATTTTAAACCCAAGATCTGGTTTTTTGCTCATCATCATAAATGGTTTAACCATGACGACGGTAAAACACAATATTATGGTTTGCATCTGGCCTTAAATGGTTTTGCCTTGTTAGATGACAATTATGATTTGAAAATTATTAAATCTCCCCTCAAAATATCCTCTGAGGGGAAATTTTGATTAATCGATTGCACGTGTCTGATGAGACTAAAGTTATGATGATTTTATTCTTTAACTTTAGATCACTTTGGGTACTTTAATTAAAATTCTGCTACGGGAAGGAGGTGAATATTGAACAACGCCCACCGAACTTGTTTAAAACCTGTCAATCATATTTTTCAGGATGTGTTGGGTGTCCGGTTGTTGTGTAGCAAAGAGAGAAGATCGAAATCCGCCTGAAGAAGAGTTTTAAGATGCATTAGATTGGTGAAGTCACTAATAAGGTTAAAACAATTCAATATGTAAGGAGGGAGAATGGCAGATAGCAAAGAATATGAGATAAATTTTTTTACTCCTAAATCGCC
>JAFDHS010000235.1 GCA_019308655.1 Deltaproteobacteria bacterium | reverse complement strand
TAGGTGTCTGAATCAAGGTGATCGTGCCACACATTCTGTCGATCCGATTTGGGACCGGCTTTTTGAGTTTTTACTAAGCCATCAAAATTACATTGAAAAAGACATTGGCCGTGTTTGAAAAAGAAAAAGGAGTTTAATGGGTTGGAACTCAATGAAAGGACAGCATCCTGATAATCAAGATGCTGTCCAGGAAGTTTCCAATGAAAAGGAAAACGAACGTAAGGCGATATTATTTTTTCTTTAACGCGGCCAGACGATCGGCGATATTTACAGGTTTTGCCGATCCGCCTGAAGCCTGGGCCATGGCTTCGGCAATCAGAGTATCACCCTTTTCTTCTTTTGTGGGAGCAAGTAACCTGGTTTTCAGGTTCATGGCCTCGGCCTTGGTATTGGATTTTTCAGTCTCCTTGCGCATTGCAGCAAGGGCACTTCCGAGTTGATCGGTTTCATTGCGCAGTCCGGCAAGCATTGCCGTGTGTTCCGTCTTGTCTTTTGCTCTTTCTTCACGTATCTTTGCCCGAGCCATATCCCGTTTTGCCGCTTCAAGGGTTTTACGGCCGCTTTTGAGTTTTTCAGCGGCAAGCCCGGCCACCTCTTCCAACTCTTCCATAAACGCTTTGGCTTCCTTGGCTTCTTCCATCTCCCGCTCGATATCAGGCTGCATGGATTCCAGTTCGCTGACAAGATCTGCCAGGGCTTTTTCAACCTGCACACTGTTTTGTCCCCCTTCCGAAAGTTTGGCCTGAAGGATTTCAGCCGCCTTTAAACGGTGCTCGTATAAAACTTCTATGGCGTCGGCTTCTTTTTGTTCTTTCCGATAGGTTTGTTTGGCCTGAGCAACCTGTTGCGTCAGTTTGTCGAGTCTTTCTTCCATCTGCTGGATCTCCGCCGCCGATGAGGTGTCCGGGTCCCAGGTTGCCAATATCTGAACGATGCTCTGTCCGGTTTGCTGTACTTTCTGTTTACTGAAATTCTTGATAAAACCAAAAAATGCCATTTCTATGACTCCTTAATAGTGTTAAACACTTTTTTTAAAGCTCTGACCCGACCGGACAACCCGGAACCGAACAGGCTGATTTATAAAATTTGAATATCTAATGAACTTCCAAAAGGCAAGTAAGATGGGTCAATTTTATTGGGTTCGTGCTCCTTAGTAGACCGTTTTTATCGATGCGGGATTAATATCGATTCCGGCCATTATATGAACAAAGGCTTCATCACCATGGTCTTCCGCCGAAAGGAGGATATATTCCGCGGTTTCATCGTCTTCGTTGATCCACCTGCCGTAAAGCATGGCTTCGTGGGAGATTTTGAGCGTATCTTCGCCCGCGCTGTCCCCATGGACTGTTTCTTCAAACCCAATGGCAAGAACATGGTCATCCCCGCTGTCATCCCAGGCGCGGTCGTATAAAACCCCTTCTTTGCTCTCGAAGGCCTGCCAGCCTATAGATCCGTCTTCTTCGCTCAACCAGAAATCCCAATCCTCCCGGCTTTCCGGCACAACTTCATCCATGGATCGAAAGAGGCGGCATTCCTGGATATCGTTTTTCATATCACAGGTAATCTGGAGCATGGACTCTTGATTTCGACCGTCATCTGAAACAAGGTAAAATCTGTGCAGATACGAGTCCCCGATCGTTGCTTTTCCGTAAGCCGCAACCTGTTGCTCTTTGCCCGGAAAAACAATGGTCATCTTATCTTCCCAAAGAAGAAAAGGGGTTTGATCCAAAAGTATTTTTCCGTTTATGTGAAGACCCAGGGGAAGATCCCGATCAACAGGTTGCGGTGTTTTTTTCCGCTTAAAAAGATCCTTGACCCCTCCGGCTTTTTTAGCGGCTACAGCCTTAAATATTCGCCATGAGCTATTCATTCTATTTCCTATGTGATTATTTTTCTCACTTACCATCTTACTTTTGACCTCTGTCCCTAATCAAGCCCCTGTACCTGTCGAGCCATATGAGGCTGGGTTTCCATAATGGCAAAAGACAAGGCGTCCATTGCTTCGACGCCGTATTCTTCGACCCAGTCGGTACGGACCACAAGTACCGAATCGACGGCAAGGGTTTCAATATCTCTGTCGAAAATAAATCCTTTTTGCAAATTCGGATAAATCGATGTGGGGATAGTCGTGAATGTATAGACCCTGTTTCCATTTTGATCGAACGTATCGTTGAAATCCCAGTCATCCACTGTAACCAGACGAAGGTTTTTCGTCTCGCCGGCCATCTTTTCGGCCGTTTTCAGGAGGGGGCTGTTCAGCCCGGAAACAAACATCATAACTGCGTTGGGATTTTTTTCGACCTCTTTTAAGGCTTTCATGTAATCCATGTGAACGGTCCTGATTTTTCCATAACCGCTGTCCTCTATGCAGAACCCTTCCCATGTCAATGCCGTCCCTGAGCCTTCGGGACCCACAATAAGGAAATGTTTGTCCGGATCGATATCATCGACGGACTCGATACCTGATTTTTTGTTTGCAATCATCTGTACGGCTTCCTTGTACAAAATGGTTTGTTCGGATATCAAGTGTGAATTCGGAAACTTTTTTTGATATACGGCAAAGGCGTCGGATTGGATCATGGCGGCGTCTACTTCATCATTCATCAGAAGCCGCAGATTTTCCATGGAGCCTTTGCTGTTGCGAATTTCAACGTTTACGCCTTCGGCATACCCGGCCAGTTTCGTTCCGAAATAATGATAATTTCCGGTTTTTGAAGCGGTTGCCATACGGAGCAGGGGACGTTGGGATTTTTTTGAGGCCATGACATCGGCCGCAAGGGCGACTTCGGCTGGAACGCCTGAAGGCAGATAACCCGGATCACGGGGAGTTCGCATGGATGC
>JAFDHS010000234.1 GCA_019308655.1 Deltaproteobacteria bacterium | reverse complement strand
CCGTAGCCGGGTAAAAGAATCAAGAGCAGATCTTTGACAAGCTGACGGTTTCCACACTTGACCTTCAAGGGTACATTGTCCATGCCGCGCCTGTTTCATGTTCATCCATCCGGATTCGTTGCAGAACCAGAGCACATGGATGCACCGCTGTTCCTCATGTTCGGTCCTTCAGCGGGGTGATAAAAAAGGGGTCAAGTCTACGTTTGACTTTTTAAAAAATCGAAAGAATTGGGCATCTGGAGTTTTGACGGAATTTTTTCGGAATACCTCGGAGGCACGTAGTGCATAGTCAGTCTTGATTTTGTGAATCAGCCAGAGACAGGCCTAAAAATCATCTAAACCGATCAGATTCTCAACCCACTATTTTAAACTTGACTGAGCAGTAGTGAGATTCGGGATATTATGAAAAAATTTCCGACTTCATTGAACTCTTCGGGCCGCTTGCGGCGGTGTGAACGGGCTGGTCAGCTTCTCCATAATAGCGCAGGGGCAAGAGAAGGCGCTTTTACGGAGTCGGCTGAACCAGCAAGATTATAACATCATTCCCAATTATGCTGATTGTACTTTTAAAGTATGTACTTCCTCATCAAGTCTGTCCTCAAGCAAATCCTCAGCCAAAACTGAGGTGACATGCCAAAAAATCGTCCCAAACGAAGTGCAGTATCTGCAGTAATGGATCTTTTCCCATGCACAATTTCATTTATACGCCTGGGGGGTACACTTATATCCTTTGCCAGTCGGTACTGGCTGATTCCCATAGGCTCTAAAAATTCCTCCATAAGAATTTCGCCTATTACGAATAGTTAACCCCGAACAAACGAAGACATTCGCTTGAAAAAACCTTTAATGCTGTCCGTCCGGATGTCCGGATACGGCTTTTTAATCAGACTGTGAGCAATTTGGTAGATACAGGTTCCGGCCTGGCTGTCGGGATAAGCAAGAAAAAAAGGTTGCTGACGTCTTACCGCCTTTGACACAACTTTGTCTGTGACGATGTGGCCCAAGTAATGAATGTTGCTGCCAAGAAATTTTATTATTATCCGTTTCATGGCATTGTATACTTCCATGGCTTCTTTTGGGTTTTGGACCATGTTGACCACCATATTGAGATCCGCATTCGGATTTTTATTCAATAGGGTTTTAACCAGGGCATAGGCATCCATAATGGAAGTGGGTTCCGGAGTGACGATAATGATGTTCTCGTTACCGGCCAGCATAAAATTCATCACACTGGCACTCATTCCGGCACCGATATCGATGATGACGATTTCGCTGTCATCAGTATCTTCATAACGGCTGAGCTCTTCGAAGAAAAATTGCTGCTGGGACGGGTTCAGATCTGCCAAGTTGGTGACTCCGGATACGCCGGGAACGATCTTGATTCCTTCAAAATTATCTAATATCACCTCATCAAGACGTTTTGATCCATAGATCACATCTCCCATATTATACTTGGGTGTCAATCCGCACACGACATCGATGTTGGCCATCCCCACGTCCGCATCCAAGATCATGACTTTTTTATTTAATTTTTTCAACGCCAGGGAAATATTGACTGAAAAATTGGTTTTGCCCACCCCCCCCTTTCCACTGGCAACCGTAATCACACGCTTATTTCCTAAAGATGTCTTGTCTGAACTCCTTTTGCTTTTCCAGATCCTGTTTGCAGTTTTTTCGCAGGAGGCGCTGTCCCGGTTTGATTCCGAAAAAGAATCTCCATGCTCACCGAATGGGCTGGATGAAGGATAAGATTCTTGTTTCCCGGATAAATATGAAACGATTGTTTCGTACGCCAGGTTAATCTGCTTTAATTTTTTATCAGCCTTTGTTTGCAGACGGGAGTCTCCAGCAAACCGGTCCGGGTGCCACACCTTGATTAAATCCCTATAAGTCAGTTTTGCCTCCTCCATGGAAATACCCGGATTGAGTTCAAGAATTTCAAAACATTGCTGAATATCCATTTTATTCTTCCCGATGGTTCTTTTTATTATAATAATATGCAGGTTCAGTTTAAGAAGTTTAACACAATCCGAGGACATTGCCAATATGCTACTATTCGGCCAAAATCCGATATAATCAAAAATCTCATTTTGATCTTTCAGTCAGTTCATCGCTGGGAAAATCCCGTATGTCAGTGCGGGGCATATGGATCAAGTCTACGTTTGACTTTTATAAAAAGAATCGAAAGAATCAGGCATCTATAGTCAAATCTTTAAACTTGGTAAATCAATTTATAAAGTGGAAATATAAAGATTAAAGATTTGACCCCCAAGGCCATGGTCAAGCTTCTGCCGACGCAATGAGAAGCGGTTGATGGTGGTCATGCCGGTTGGGAATGTTGGAGCCATCCTTTTCGTTCAAGGATATCCCAGGCAAGCTTGATATGTTTTTCCCGAAACATTCGCTTGCGGTTGTTCCAACTATAGGTTTTGCTGACCGCCTGATCCGCTGTTTTGGCACCTTCACGATTTGCGACCCAATGCACAGTGGACAGAAGTTCCATGCCGAATGGTGTTTCAAAGCCGGAAATGAGATCGACAACCCTTTGAAAGTGCTTCCGGGTGGGAGGATGATCTTCAAGAAAACTCTCCGCCAGTGGAAGAATCTCGGGAAGCAGGTTGATCTCCCGTTTCGGATTGTCCTCCGCATCGCCATACCCGCTAATGAAATGCCCTTCCATAAGAGTCAACACATGGCGCAGGTTCCGGGCATACGGCCCATAGGGTCCCTTGTTGTACTGAAGTTTCAACCCCTCTCCCGCCTCCTGCATAAAATACATCAATTTGTGGATTTCCAGAAGTGTCACAAAAGGGTCCATGACCGCAGCAAGATAACGGCGCATCAAAACGAGCAACGCTGCCCGCCCGACAGTCAAACCCGGCACCCTCTTGGAATGGACCATTTTTTCGGCAGGAGGCGCTCCTTTAGGTTCGTAGAGGAGAACCCGCACCTCAGTCAAATCCTGAAAGGCCTCTTCGATTTTCGCCCGGACATTCTCCCAACGTAAACCGCCAAGGCCGCAGCCAAGGGGAGGGATGGCAATGGAATGGATGTCTCTTTTGCGCACTTCCGCAACCAGCGCTTGCAATCCGGTTTCAATGTCCTCCATTCGGCTTTTGCCTTTCCAGTGGCGTTTGGTTGGAAAGTTGACCACATAGTGGGGGTTGTGGATACGGTTGAGATCATAGATGAACATCTTGCCCGGCTGCAGTTCCTTTTTGTCGCATACCGCCTTATAACGTTTGAAATTTTCAGGAAAGACCTTCTTGAACTGAAGGGCAATTCCCCGGCCCATGACCCCGACGCAGTTCACGGTGTTCACCAGTGCCTCGGCATTTGCGCGCAGGATGTCGCCTTGTGTCAATTCAATCATGAGTGTCTCCTTCTATACTTAAATAAAAAAATGGGTCAAGTCTACGTTTGACTTTTATAAAAAGAATCGAAAGAATCGGGCATCT
>JAFDHS010000233.1 GCA_019308655.1 Deltaproteobacteria bacterium | reverse complement strand
CTTTTTGCGTCACGATTTTTAATCGTTTCTCTTTTATCATACAGGCGTTTTCCCTTGGCAAGCCCTATGATCATTTTGACCTTTCCGTTTTTAAAATAAACACTTAAGGGAATCAGTGAAAGTCCTTTTTCGTTGACCTTGCTATATAGTTTTTTAATTTCGTATTTGTGCAAAAGAAGTTTTCTTGGTCTTAAGGGATCATGGTTCTCATGATAAGCAAAGGGATAGGGGCCGATATGCATTTGATAGACGAAAACTTCGCCGTTTTTTATTTTGGCGTATGAATCCTTGAGATTTGCACGACCGTCCCGTAAGGACTTGACCTCGGTCCCCACAAGAACCATCCCCGCTTCGAATTGGTCTTCAATATAATAATCGTGCCTGGCTTTTCTGTTTTCCGCTACGATTTTTTTACGCTTCTGTTCCAAATGCTATTTTCCCTTTTTTATTTTGAAAGAAGATCACCGTACTTATCCGTTACTAAATTCATGACCGCTTCGGTTGTGGTCATCTTGAGGACCTCTTTTACAAACAGTCTGCAGGTTTTTGCATCCAATGCTCTGATGGTATTTTTTACCGATGGAATCGACTGGGGATTCATGCTCAACTCATTTATCCCCAATCCTAAAAGTATCGGAATGTTAAAGGGGTCACCGGCCATTTCTCCGCACATGCACACTTTTATTCCCTTTTTTCTGCCCACATCGACAACATGTTTAAGCATCCGAATCACGGCGGGATTCAGAGGATTGTAAAGATGAGCGACCTGTTTGTTTCCCCTGTCGATGGCAAGCGAATACTGAATAAGATCGTTGGTTCCGATACTGAAGAAATCGACAATTTCTGCCATGGCATCCGCCATGATGACTGCCGAGGGCACCTCTATCATGATTCCGATCTGAATATTGCTCTTAAACAAGACCCCTTCTTTTTTTAAAGAGTTTTCAACTTCTTTCAGATGTTTTTTGGCTTCATGGATTTCTTCACAGCTTGATATCATGGGGAACATGAGTCTGACGTTGCCTAATGCAGCAACCCTTAATGTAGCTTTGAGCTGGGCTTTGAAAATATCGGGTCTTTTAAGACAGAATCGGATGGCCCGGAGTCCTAAAGCCGGATTGGTTTCGTCGGGATCCGAAAGATAGGGAAGGGTCTTATCTCCCTTTATATCCAGTGTTCGAATTGTTACCGGTTTGGGTGCCATAACCTCGACAACGTCTTTGTATCGGTCAAACAGTTCGTTTTCGCTGGGGAAATTATTGCGGCTCAAATAAAGAAATTCCGTTCGGAAAAGACCGATACCGTCTCCGCCGTGGTCAATGACTGAGACGATTTCTTCGGGAAGTTCGATATTGCCCAGTACCGGCAGCCTGAAACCATCTTTTGTTATCGCCGGGAGATCGCTTCTGCGGTTTATGGCAGCCTTATATTTTTCGTATGCGGTCTTCTGTTCCTCATACTCAACAAGGGTTTCGTCCGTAGGGTGAATGATTATCAGGCCGGTTGTGCCGTCTACAATGATGATATCATCGGTTTTAATGATGTCGGTTGCATTTTCAAGGCCAAGGACCGAAGGAATTCCAAGGGTTTGGGCGATTATTCCGGTATGGGATGCCTTGCCGCCGCGATCGGTGATAAACCCCTTTATCCGTTCCAACTGTATCCGGCTGGTATCTGCGGGTGAAAGATCGTGCGCTACAAGGATCACACGCTTATCAATGTCAGCGATATTAACATCTTTTACGCCGACCAGATTTCTCATGATGCGATCGGATACATGGACGATATCCGTAACCCTTTCCCTTAAATAGGGTGCGGGTATATCCCGAAACATTTTTTTAACATTGGATACGACTTTTTTGAGTGCCCATTCCGCATTTACCGATTCTTTTTCAATGGTTTCAATTGTTCTGCCGTAAAGCATTTTGTCTTTGGCCAGAGCAACCTGGGCCTCAAGAATATAGGCATGTTGGCGGAGGTCTTCAGGCGTATCGTCAATGATTGCGACAAGTTCATCTCTTGCATTTTTTGCGGCGGCTTTGAAACGATTTATTTCGTTTTGCAGATTATCTTTGGTGATATAATATTTCTCAACCAGGTCCACCCCTTCTTTATCGACGAGGTAGGCCTTTCCGATGCAGATACCGGGGGAACCGTTTATCCCGATCAATTTTTTTTCAGTAGCATCAGGATTTGACATATCTTGTTATTCTCCGAATCCTTTTTCAATAAGTGCCGCAATGTTATTTAATATATCAATGTCTGCCCGGTCATCAATTTGTACCGTTATTTCCGTTCCCTTTAAACACGAAAGGGTGAGAATATCGATAATGCTTGAAGCATCAGCCCATTCATTCTCCTTGATGATGGAAACCCTGGATTTTGAATTTTGTGCGAGTTTCGCAATCATGGCGGCAGGTCTGGCATGAAGGCCAAGATCGTTTATAATGATAAATTTTTTTGAAACGTTTTTTGGCGGGTTGCACATAAATTTAACTTAAAAAAACCGGAAATTCTTATCATTTGATGCAAAATATATGTCAAAGAGGGGGCGTTGGCAATGGCAGAATCCGGTTTATCCGCCGATTGAGGACATTTGCCCTGAAACCTTGTCGTGCCGGCTGCAGCCCACACCATGTTCAAATGGTTTGTTATGCACTACCCTGAGGATAACGTCAACCAGGTCGGAATCCAGACAGCCTGATCGAAGCGGACCTTTAAGATCTTCCTGGTAATCCGACAAAAGGCAGGGTCTGAGCAGGCCGCTCGCTGTTAATCTTAATCTGTTGCATTTATTGCAAAAATGATCTGTCAGTGGGCTGATAAAACCAATCTCTCCCTTGGCGCCTGCAAATCTGTAACG
>JAFDHS010000232.1 GCA_019308655.1 Deltaproteobacteria bacterium | reverse complement strand
CCCCCCCTCCTGACCAGAAATCAGAAACATTAAACAAGGCGGGTCATTTTTGGGTTGTCATTTACAACCTTCTGTTGACTCCCGGTGGATCATAGCCATAGTTTATCTTTATTGGTAAAACACGTGTTGAAAAAATTCCGATTTGATTGTAATCATAATTGAAGTCAAGCAAACTCATTTGCTTTTTCAATATTAAGATTCAAGGGAGGCAGAGCCTTGAAAAATCCTGATTTTGAAAGAATAGATATTCTTTTAAAATATATTCTTACCGTAGCCGGTCAGGAAGACTGGGAAAACCGTGAGCTGGGGCCGATCCATCTGATTAAATATGTCTATCTGACTGATCTGGCTTATGCAGAACATACAAATGGAAAAACCTTTACCGGGCTTCCCTGGAGATTTCACCACTTCGGCCCTTGGGCTGTGGAATCATACCAACGCATAGAACCCGCCCTTTCTGAAATCGGTGCGCAAAAAAAGGTCATTTCACATCCCAAATATGAAGATGATATAGAGCGCTGGTCAATTCAGTCTGACAGGCTGTGTGATACGCTTGAAAACAAGCTGCATTTTATTATTACGGGCGCTGTCCAACGGTATGTTCACTGCTTCGGTTCAGACACGGCAACCCTTCTTGACTTTGTATATAAAACATGGCCGATGATCCGTGCCAGACCGGGAGACGTTCTTACTTTTAACCCACCGAAGTATATAAAAAAACAGGTTGATAAAGAAATACCGGCTGAGTCTCTGACCACCAGACAACAGAAGAAAAGAAAAGCGGAAATCGAATCGGCTAAAAAACGTCTCAGAGAAAAGCTGGACGCCAGAAAAAGAAAACAACGGCAAAAAGTCCGTCCGACGCTCCCCCGGTATGATGAAATATTTTACAAAGGGGTTGATACACTTGATTCCCTTGCCGGTAAACCGATAGAGTCGATGGAATCTACGGCTGTTTTTTCCAACACAATCTGGACATCCAAAGCGAGATTTGATCCTGATGTACCCTGAAGATTCCGTACAATTCATGTTGTTGCACCCCTAAGAAAATAAGCCCCATTTATTATCACGCAAATTACCTAACAACACAAAGGAGGTAATTTATCTCAAGTTATGTATTCAACAAAAAACGAATGCATAAACTTCGATAAATAAAATCTATGAGCATTAATATCGTTGACAAAATTGATGATCCGGTGAAGGTGAGGCATATACTTGTAAGTGTTTCAGATAAAAACGGACTGGACACGTTTATCCCCCGGCTGATTGAAATAAATCCGGAAATAAAAATCTTTTCCACAGGCGGTACTTACGGAAAAATCAAGGAGATACTGGGTAAAGAGGCTGAATCCCGTCTGGTCCAGGTTTCAGATTATACCGGTCAACCGGAAACCCAGGGCGGACTTGTAAAAACTCTGGATTTTAAGATATATCTCGGACTGCTTACCGAGACATACAATGCCTCTCACAAAGAGGATCTGAAACGGACGGATGCGGTACCCATCGATATGGTGGTCGTCAACCTTTATCCTTTTAAGGAGACCATATCAAAAGAGGGAGTTACTCCTGAAGAGGCACGGGGAAATATCGATATCGGCGGACCGTGCATGATAAGGGCCGCGGCCAAGAATTTTTTAAGGGTTGCGCCGGTTGTCGATCCTTTTGACTATGAAATGATTATTGACAAGATGAAAGCCGGTAATGGCATGACATCCCTTGAGCTTCGTTTCCTTTTGGCACAAAAGGCATTTGATCATACAGCGGTTTACGATCGTACCATTGCCGATTTTTTGCGTTCCACATCCTTTGAAAATGTAAAGGAATGTTATCCTAACTGACCGAGGAGATAAGAATGGCCGAAGATCTGAAAAAAATGTACAAAACCATAATGGATGACCACTTTCCTCCTGAAATGGAGATCAGTTTTGTAGACAAAGATAAAAGACAGACGCTTTTTTACGAAAAAGTGGTCTGGACCATCGATAATATCAGGAAGGGATTAAGATACGGCGAGAACCCCGGACAGGAAGCCGCCTTATACAAGCTGATCAACGGTAACCTGATTCTCGGAGAAACCCAAACCATACAGCCGGGCCAATATCTGGCTTCGGACATTGAGCTTTTGCAGTCCGGAAAACATCCCGGGAAGACCAATCTGACCGATGCCGACAATTCCCTCAACATCCTGAGATATTTTACGGACAAACCTGCCGTGGTCATCGTCAAGCATAACAACCCCTGCGGCGTTGCCCTGTCCGATTCTTTGGAAGACGCCTACGCCAAAGCGCATATGGCAGACAGAATTGCCGCGTTCGGGGGATGCATAGCGGTTAACCGGGCAATCGACAAGGCAACGGCCGAAGCCATAGCCCATCAATATTCCGAAGTGGTTGTGGCCCCTGATTTTGAAGAAGGGGCAATGGAAATCTTCAAACAAAAAAAGAATCTCAGAGTCATCAGGATCGCCAACATAAATAAGCTCCATACGTTTGCAGGTAAACGATGTGTGGAATTTAAAAGCCTTATCGACGGCGGTATTATCGCAATGGTCTTTTGTTCCGGCCGCCCGTTCAAAAGATGACCTTACCCTTGCAGAATGCGAATATAAAGAGGGAAAATACAAAATCAAGCGAAAACCGACCGAAGAGGAATATCAGGACATGCTCTTTGGATGGCTTGTGGAGTCCGGAATTACTTCAAATTCCGTAATTTATGTAAAAAACGGCGTGACTGTCGGAATCGGAACCGGCGAGCAGGACCGGGTCGGCGTTGCGGAAATCGCAAAGGACAAGGCATACCGTAAACTTGCGGACCGTTATTGTTTTGAAACCCACGGCATTCCTTATAACGAGCTGAAAGATCCTGAGAAAAAACAAGAGATCGATGAGAGGGTCTCCCGTGAAAAGGGAGGTTTGATTGGCGCGGCCATGGTCAGTGACGCGTTTTTCCCTTTCAGGGATGGTGTGGATGTCGGTCTTAAAGAAGGAATCTCATCCGTGATTCAACCGGGCGGGGCCGAAAATGATTACCAGACAATCGAGGCATGCAACGATGCCGACGCCACCATGGTGTATACGGGTCAAAGAAGTTTTAAGCATTAATCCGACCCGGACAAAGCCGGAACCAAAATCATTTGCCACAAAATCATTTTTTTAGGGGCGAATAATTATTCGCCCCTGCTATCACATGAATATGGAGAGTACGTCGTTTCTTGGGTTGACATGCTGTATGGTGACCTGAATAATATCCTTGGGTTTTAATTTTGCACTGCTCGATTGCGGAAGCCTGCATTCAATCATATACTCCGGAAGAAGTACCGTATAACTGTCCCTGCGCTTATCCAGAACAATCGCTTTTTCTTTTGTACCGATCCGCCCTTCAAGATATTTCAATAACCAGTATCTTTGGCGCAGGAATTGATTAGTTGCAACAGAACTCATGGGCTGCTGAAGAATTTGAATAATATGCTTGATCTCTTCTGAAGAATACGGTTTTTCTAAACCAAGAACCGACCGAATCTGTCTTTGGGTAGCAAGATCAAAGTATTTGCGTATGGGTGAAGTTGCCGTGGTATAGCCATTAAGCCCCAATCCTGAGTGATACTCGGGATTGGGTCCCAATATGCCGCGGCTCAGATGTCTTCGCTGCATCCAGTTTTCAAACAGAGCTCCCTCTTCATTATTCTTAATCAGACGGCTTCTGGGTTCAGGTTGAGACCGGAAGATTGCCGGCGTATTATTTTCCGCCAGAAACTTTGCCATCAACCAGTTGGCCATGATCATCATTTCTGCGACCAGCATTCTGCCGGGTCCTTCTCTGTCGATTCTCTTTATGTTGATCCGACCATCCTCCGACAGCCAGATATTTATTTCCGGAAGTGAAATGTGAACAGCGCCTGAAGCCATTCGTTTTTGCCGAAAAAACTTGGCCAGTTCATACAGAATTTTGATCTCTTCATCTTCAGTGATCATGGTGTTAACTTCATTGTAGGTCAACCGACGCTTTACCCTGATCAGGCTGGGAACGATTTCATAATCGATGACTTCCCCAAAAGGAGTCAGCCTGGCAAAAATACTGATTGCAGGACGCAATTCTCCGAGATTGAGGCTGCAAAGGTCCTCGGAAAGGCAGGGCGGGATCATGGGAATTCTCCGATCCGGCATATATATGGAACTCCCCCTCGCCAAAGCCTGCTCATCTATGGAATTACCTTTTTTTATAAAATGGGCCACATCGACGATATGAACGCCGATACGATATTTATCACCGTCTTTTTCCACGCTTAAGGCATCATCATAATCAAAGGTCAACCGGCCGTCTATGGTCATGATGGAAAGCGATTCAAGATCATGGCGCCGTGTGTTATGGCATGGAATGATTTCCGGCATCTTCATCAGATCTTCTGCTCTGTCCATTACCCGGGATGGGAAAGATGTGGGAACGTCATACCGATAAAGATTAAGGTTCTCATTTTCATCCCAAACCCCAAGCTTTACAAAAAGGCGGAACAATCTGTCGCCGGTATCGACCCCGGCCCTGGCAAGAATTGCTTTTCCCAGGGCGGAATGTTCACTCTCTTTTTCAAAAAGATAATAGGATTTTAAAATCTCCACAACTTCCGATATATCCTGACTAAACAATGGATGGGGAGTATTCAAGGCGTTTTTAAGCCAGTTGGCACCCTCTTCGATGATCCGTTTTTTACGGTCCGCCTCTTTTGCCTGAAAGTAAATCTTTTCAATCTGTTCTTCTGAATTCGGAAAAAACCGATCAGAATTGAATTTGAAATAAATCCTGTCTTGAAAAAAAGCCCGGACAACCGCTGCCTCGTGATCACCTGTCAATTTTCCAGAAAAACAGAATTCCGTCATTGTGGTAAGATCAATCCATTCCCTTTCGGTGTGAAGAACTTCCCACAATTGCTCAATATCTATAGTGTCCATCAAAGCCTTGCGGCGGGTTACCGTCTCTTTCAGGGAGTGCACAAGCTTGGCCCTGCCCATGGATAAATCAAGCCGGGCCCTGCCCCGGGCCCTGCCTTGATGGGAAAGGCGACCGGCCGAAAGATTAACCTCACGGTTGTTTTCGGTAAGAAGCCGAATCCTTTGTTTCTTGACCTCCAATACAACAGCGCATATTATGCGCTGGCTATCAATATATTCAACAATATTTCCCGATTCCATAACTTTCCGCCCTTATAAAAGTCAACTTGCGTATTTTGCTATAAAACTCTTTACACCCAATATAAATGCATAGTAAGCGGTCAATTAATAACAATTAACTACAGAGAAAATCATGAAGTCTTTTTATCTGATAAAGCCCTATTTTTCAGAGAATCGCCGTCTCATCATCATCGGTCTTTTATGCCTGATTGCCGTCGATATACTACAGCTTTTTATTCCACGCATTATCAAATGGGCGGTTGATGATCTTACCACATTTCAAATTGATAAGACATCACTGCTTTTCTACGCCTTGTACATCACGGGCATCGCCGTCATGACATCAATAACAGCCTCTTTTATCACATTCAAACACTCTCCGCTTCTTATTTTGACAAAGTCAAAACCGGCGACTTGATGGCCCATGCCACCAATGACATAAAACATATACGAATGGCAGCGGGAATGGGCATCGTTGCCATTACGGACGCTGCTTTTCTTGGTATTGTAGCCATCGGCTTCATGATATATATCAATGTCAAACTGACACTGTTTTCACTTATCCCCATGCCCCTGATTGTTTTCAGCACGCGGTTTTTCAGTAAAAGAATGCACCGAATGTATGATGAGGTACAAGGGTCTTTCTCCGATTTAACGGAAGGGGTCAGGGAACGTTTTTCCGGCATCCGCATAATAAAGGCCTTTAACAGGGAGAAGAACGAAACCCTCGGGATTGAAAAGATATCTAAACATTATATCGATAAAAATCTTAAACTGGTGCGAATTACCGGTTCTTTTTTCCCGCTGATGATCCTCTTTACCAACCTGAGCCTTGCAGTGGTCATCTACCTCGGAGGCCGGCAAACGATCATATCCATCATAACACCCGGAGATTTTGTAGCGTTTATAAGCTATCTCGGACTCCTTACATGGCCCATGATGGCCATAGGATGGGTCACAAACCTTATCCAGCGGGGCGGGGCTTCTCTCGACAGGATAAGCAGGATATTACAGGTTGCCCCGGAAATAGACGACATGCCGGATGCAAAATCCGTTCAACGCGTACAGGGAAAAATTGTTTTTGAAAACGTTTCTTTTGCTTATCAACCGGGAAGCCTGCCGATAATTTCCGACATTGATATTCATCTGAAGGCAGGCAAAACCTTAGGCATCGTGGGCCCCCAGGGAAGCGGGAAAACGACCCTTTCCGGACTGATTCCAAGGCTCTTTGATGTACACAAAGGCCGTATATTGATAGACGGTATGGATATCCGAGAAGTGAAGGTCAGAGACCTCCGGTCTCAAATATCCTTTATGCCCCAGGAACCTTTTTTATTTTCAGATACGATTCGAAAAAATATCACCCTTGGCAATCCATTGATAAACGATGCCGAATTGATAAAAGTGACAAAACAAGCAGCACTGTTTGATACGATAAAATCCTTTACATCCGGTTTCGACACCCGCATCGGAGAAAAAGGGGTCATACTTTCAGGCGGTCAGAAACAGCGGATTGCCCTTGCCCGCGCCTTGATACACGACGTTCCCATACTGGTCCTCGACGACCCCGTCAGTCAGGTAGACATGGAAACAGGGGCCGATATCATCAGCACCATCCGCACGATGAAAGGAAAAAAGACGATTATAATCGTTTCGCACCGGCTTTCCGCACTTCGGTTTGCAGATCAGATCATCGTGCTTCAAGAGGGTCGTATAACGGAATCAGGAACCCATGAAGAATTGATGACCCTTGATAAATACTATTCAAAAACCTTTCGCCTGCAGTCAATCGAAGAGGAATTGGATGCATACTGATTTCGGATACTTTGAGGAAGATAAACTGGGTAAGCCCTATGATGTCCGGTTGCTCGGAAGACTTTATCCTTTTGCCGCCCCTTATAAATTTTTATTGCTCTGTTCAATGATTCTGGTCGTTTTTATCACCCTTTTCGATCTCGCAGTACCTTATATCACCAAAATCGCCATCGATCAATATATCGTCCCTGCCATAAATTCAGGAAAAACCAAAAGTGAAAAAACAACTGAAAATAAGACAAGGTACTACAAAGTCGATTTGACCGACCCTGAAATCAACAAAATCGTCCATAAATACCAAGAACTTTTTAAAGTCGATGGCTCATTTGCCCTGATCCCCTTTGACAACCTGTCCAAACTGAAAAAAAAAGATCATGCTGTTTTGCGCAAAGACGATTTTAAAGGGGTCGCATTTGCCGCCGGTATCCTTCTTGCCGTCACATTTTTTACATTCGGACTCAATTATTTTCAGAGAATGATTATAGAATATGCGGGTCAGATGATTATGCACGATATAAGACTCAAGCTCTTTTCACACATACAGAGTCTCGCCGTCTCATTTTTTACCCGTAATCCCGTGGGCAGGCTTGTCACACGGGTCACCAATGATGTCCAGAACATGCATGAACTCTTCACATCTTTCATTTCGTTTCTTTTTAAAGACTTTTTTTTACTTTTGGGCATTATAACGGTCCTTATCAGCATCGACTGGAAGCTGGCAATCGCTTGTTTTACGGTGCTTCCCTTTGTTCTGTATGCCGCCTTTGATTTTTCAATTCGATCCAGGGAGGCTTTCAGGGCCCTGAGGATCAAGATAGCAGAGATAAACTCCATGTTTTCGGAAACCGTCGGCGGGATAAAGGTTGTCCAGCTTTTCATGCAGGAAAAGAAAAATTACCGCGATTTTGCAAAACTCAATCATGAAAACTATTTAGCCGGCATGCAGCAAATTCATGTCTTTTCAGTTTTCATGCCCCTTATTGAACTGATGGGTTCGGTTGCCGTTGCCGTTGTTATTTACTATGGCGGCAGCGGAGTCCTTTCAAAAACCATAAGCCTTGGCGATCTTGTCGCCTTTATTTCCTATATGAAAATGTTTTTTTGGCCCATAAGAGACATTGCCGAAAAGTATAACATCATGCAAAATGCCATGGCATCGGCCGAAAGAATATTTTTAATCTTAGACAGCAAGGAAAAGCTGCCTCAATCGGTAAAAAATTCCGAAACCGAGTCCTTCTTCGTAGAAAAAATTAAGACACTCTCTTTTAAAGACGTATCCTTCGGCTATGTTGCCGATGAACCTGTTTTAAAAAAGATTACGTTTGTTGTGCGTGCAGGTGAAACCGTTGCCGTCGTCGGAGAAACCGGCACGGGAAAGACAACCCTGCTGAATCTTAT
>JAFDHS010000231.1 GCA_019308655.1 Deltaproteobacteria bacterium | reverse complement strand
TTTTATCAGTTCCGAACTTCATAGGGGCATGAAAGAGACCCTTGACAAAGGTGAACAGGTTCTCCTGTTTCTTAACCGCCGGGGATTTGCCACCTATCCGGTATGTGCCGACTGTGGAGAAGCCGTAAGGTGTAAAAACTGCAATATCTCTCTTACACTCCACAAAAAAATCAATGCATACAAGTGCCACCTCTGCGGTTATACCCAAGCTTCCGCATCAAAGTGCAAGACCTGCGGTTCATCCAGAATAAAGCCTCTCGGGCTGGGTACGGAAAAACTCGAGGCGGCTGTAAAGAGACTTTTCCCTTCCGCTCGAACAGCCCGAATGGACCGGGACACCACAACCCGCAAAGGGTCGGTTTTAAAGATACTCAAAGGACTCAGAAGCCAAACCATCGATATTTTGATAGGCACCCAGATGGTGGCCAAGGGACATGATTTTCCGAACATAACACTTGTGGGCATCATATGCGCGGATCTTTCTTTGAATTTTCCGGATTTCAGGGCCGGAGAGCGGACCTTCCAGCTTCTTGCCCAGGTAGCCGGCCGAGCCGGCAGGGGCAGTGTTCCCGGCCGGGTGATTATGCAGACTTACAATCCGGATCATTTCAGTATTACCGCTTCAAAAAATCAGGATTTTAAAGCCTTTTACAACATGGAAACAGTGTTTAGAAAGGCGTTGAATTATCCACCGTTTTCCCGAATCATGCAACTGAAAATTTCAGGCAAAGATAAAGAAAAGACCAAACAATACGCTTTGGCTGTTGGAGACGCTTGTTCTGACCTGCGAAACAGTAACCCGTCTTTTTTCAAATCCGTAGAAGTTTTAGGGCCTGTTGAAGCGCCTATTCCTATGATAGGCAAACGATTCAGATGGCAAATCCTTATAAAAGATTCAAATCCAAATCCTCTCCGTCAGTTTGTTCAGGAACTGCTGTTGAAAAACAAATCTATTTTAAACAATCGGTATGTAAAAACAGCCGTGGATGTAGATCCGTTTTCCATGATGTAATCATTTCCAAAAAAATATGAATTTTTAAACATCTTTCATATCCAGCTGAAAATCATTTATACTTTTTGATCTGATCAAAACAAACTTGATGTCAAATTAATTGTTTCTTGCAAAGTCTAAACTGACAAATGGACTATTTCCATTTTTTATAGTCTTATTATTATATATATATATTAATATATTCATCATATATATTGTTAATAAGTATAATAACTTTGTAACTTACTTATATTTAAAGTAAATAATTTGAAATTCCATTGTTAATAAAATGTTAATAACTATGGACTTATTAACATAAAAAAAAAAGTTGTTAATAAGTGCCGAGTTATTAACAAAGTTATTAACAATTTAAAGAAAAATAAATAATAACAATGTATTAAAATTTATTTTTTTAAAAAATGGAAATATGGGTTTAATATTTTCTTAGTATTTTTATAAATAAAATCAATATATTATATCATTATCTTTTTTTAAATCTGAAAAAATATAATTTTATAGTTATTAACAATTTTGAGAAAATGTAATAATAACAACATATGGTGTATGTTTTTTTTTAAAAAAACGGGGATGTTTTTTTGACATTTTTTATAGTTTGTATAATAAATCCAATAAAATCAATATATTATAAACTTACCTTTTTTACATCTGAAAAACTATAATTTTGTTGGTCTTGTAAAAAGTCGTCAATAACCATTTTAATCACAAGCAGTGGTACACGAAAGAAACAAAACGCCTATATATCGTGGTTGAAATTTTCAATCTGGATTTTTTACGAATGCATCAATTTTGATCTGTGAACATATTTTTTATAGCGTTGAAAAAATCTTGATTAAAAGAAAATGGGTTATTGTTCAAGGAATCAAAAACCGATCGAACTGGAAGATAATTGGATGAGTGATAGTTTGTCGGAGAGTAGGATTTGGTGGAAATGCAGAAAATATTCAGAAATGGAAGACCGGACAATACTCAGGTTCGGTCAGATGAACGTGATCTGAAGAAAGTTGAAGAAAAACTCCGGGGAATTATTGTGGTTTAGACTTTCTGAACATCACCGATATGGAAAGAAAACCGTCCTCCTTGGGTGCGGTCATCAAAGTATTGTTTCAGGGTTGAACTGATGGCCGAAAAAGCGATATCTTTCCAGGGTATATCTTCTTCCCTGAACAGTCTGACATCAAGACTCTCCTGACCCGCTTCATAATCAGGAGCCGGCATACGGGCGCGGAACATAAAATAGATCTGACTGATAAAAGAGAGATTGAGCATCATATAGGGGGCAATGATTTCAACCCGTGTACCGGCTTCTTCATAGGTTTCACGTATTGCCCCTTCCGAAACGGTTTCTCCGTTTTCCAGAAAACCGGCCGGCAGCGTCCACATTCCGTATCGTGGTTCTATTGCGCGTCGGCATAAAAGGATTTGATCTTTCCATTCCGGAATACAGCCGACCACCATTTTGGGGTTTTCATAAAAAATGGTCTGACAGGCATCGCAAATATACCGGGAACGGTCGTCTCCAGACGGGATATCGAATCTCAATGATCCGCCACAGTGGCTGCAGTAATTCATTGAAAATATTTCTCCTTTTGGTAGTTTGAATTTCCAAATAAATAGCTCTTGACAAAAAAAATATAATATTCACGTCATTCCCGAAGAGACGGGAATCCAGTTGACCCATGGAATTCAGACTTCAAGTCTGAACTCCCACATCACTCAATTATAGAAATAGAATTCAAATAAGAACATTAACCCCTATCCGGATTCCCTCTTCTCGGAAATGACAAGTCAAAGGGTTAACTGAATATATCATAATCGTTTGATAGCTATCAAAACATAAATAAAACCTGTGAGGATAATATG
>JAFDHS010000230.1 GCA_019308655.1 Deltaproteobacteria bacterium | reverse complement strand
TAGCAAAGGGAAAAACCGAACAGAAAAAAATATTTATTTTTTTCTACACCGACTGGTGCGGCTATTGCACAAAAATGAAAAAAACAACGCTGAAAGAAAATTCCATAGTCACCTGCCTTGATGAGAATTTTATTTCTATTATGGTAAATACGGATAAAAAAAAGAAAATAGGGGCTGATTTTGGCGTCCGAGGGCTTCCCACCTGCTGGTTCATGTCCGAAAATGGGAAAAAAATAACTAACCGGCCCGGCTATATCCCGGCCGATCAATTTCTCAAGGTTCTCAAATTCATCAACACGGACAGCTATAAGAAAAAGACATTTAAAAAATTTGTAGAAGAGATAAAGTGAAACTCCGGGCATAGAGGACGCGGTTTTCCTCCTTTCCACACTCACTCCACGGTGGAAACGAGGAAAACCGCTTGAAATTATAACCGGAACCCAAACCTTATAGATGCTCCTTAACTTTCCGGATATGTCTTTTGACCAGACGGGTTATGATGGAGATCGCCACGAATCCGCTCATTATTACAAGAACACAAGGTACCCATACGTGCTCGTTATATTCAACCTTTTCCAGCGCAACAACAATACCTGATACCCCAAACAAAAAAATAAGAGCCATAAAAAAAATTACGGTAAAACATATGGGGTTAGCGTCATGCCATGGAATATATACCTTTCCGGATGCCCGATTCTTGTTATAAAGCATACTATTTCTCAGTTTTATCGGATTGATTTTACATCAGTTTTTTAACATTACCTGTCTATTCTAAAAAAATCAAGAAATGACGAAAGGCAAACATGCAATCATAGAGAATGACCGGACAAACCTTTTCGGCCGGCAATGCTTCATCGTTCTTCTATGCACCTCCATCAGTATGGCCATCTTGGGGGGATGTGCCATAACATCCAAAAAAGTTTTTATCAAGGATCTTTCCAGGTCCTTTGGCAAAGGGAGCATAATCTACTCTCAGACAGGAAAATCCGTCAGCTTTGAGGAACTCATGGCGGACCTGAACAATGTAAATGTCGTATATATGGGAGAAAGACACAATAATCCCGCTCATCATAAAATTCAGCTCCAGGTGATAAAAGAACTTTTTTATACACATCAAAACATCACGGTCGGCATGGAAATGTTTGATCACACGTATCAAAACGTACTGGACCAATGGTCGGCCGGAAAACTGGACCAAAAGGCGTTCCTGGAAAAGGTTCACTGGTACGCCAACTGGAAATTCGATTTTGAATTGTACAGTGAGATCCTTGATTTTATAAAGGCCAAAAAAATCAGACTTGTCGGGCTGAATATACCTTCCCATATCCCTGCAAGAGTATCCATCGGCGGATTAGAGAGCCTCTCAGACGATGACAGGAAACACCTCCCGGAAGAGATAGACACTTCAAACACCGCTCACAGAGCCTATGTCAAAGAGGTGTTCAAGCAGCATCATATAATGGGAAGAAAAAATTTTGAATATTTTTATACGGCTCAATGTATTTGGGAAGAAGCGATGGCGGAATCGATCACCCAAAACATCGAAAATAATATAATGATTGTTCTGGTTGGCAACGGGCATATCCAGCAAAAGTTCGGCATTCCCGACAGGGTTTTCCGCCGAATTCAAACCCCGTCCAGAACAATCTTTCCAGCATCCGTGGGAAGCCGAGCCGAACTATCTTTTGCCGATTATATATGGATAACCCAATAGCGCCGAATGGAAAAGGTTCAGTAGTCGGTTCCTCACTTCCGAATGCGCTTAGGTTGGTTATAGATTTCTGATATTATTTGCAATTTTCACTAATCTCACAATAGCATGTCACATACCACATATTGAATTTAATCCTTGACACACATCAACATGTTGGATAAATCCAAAATTAATTTCAATTAAACATTTTGATTTTTCCCGTACGGATGAATTCGTAAAAAATCAAAAAAATCTCTCTCCCCTTAGTCTCCTCCCACCAAGGGAGGAGCAACGGATTTTTTACGAATTCATCATCTTTAATTTTTGGGCCTGGTTATAACTTCTGCCGGTTTTTAACCACAGGGCACAAAGTAGAGACGTGTCGGCGACACGTCTCTACCCAAGAATGTTTTATTCTTCGTAGTTCGTTACAACAACTGACATTAGAACCAATTTTTGAATTGTTTGTGTATATTGCTTTTTTGATATCCACTACAAGTTAAGCCCCGCTTTGCGCCGTTTGGCAGACCGGGAACAACATAAAATCAAAGGAGGTATAAATGCCGGAATTCTGTAGTCCTTTTAACGTAATGAAAGGTGACCGTAAACTTACAGACGAGGAGTTGGTTCGTTCGATCCGTTTTATGGTTGCTGCTGAATATGAAGCAATACAATTGTATCAACAGATAGCCGAAAGCACGGACAATCCTCTTGCCAAGGCAGTCCTGATAGACATCGCCAATGAAGAAAAAGAGCACGCCGGAGAGTTCCTTCGTCTGTTGCATCAGTTAGATCCCCAAGAAGCAAAATTCTACAAAGAAGGTTCTGAAGAAGTTGAAGAAATGATCGAAAAGCTCAAGAAATAAGAAAATCGTACCGGGGCATGAGATCTTCAGGTTCAAATCTCAGGCCCTGGTACAGCTCATTCGCCAATTCGCGAAGGCGGGAATCCAGTTGACCCATTGAACTCAGCAAATAATAATGCTCATTTTAGAACATAGTTAAAACAAATTTTAAAAAAGGTGGCAGAAGTGTTTGAGAACATCAAGAAACGTGATGGAAGGGTTGTAGAGTTCGATTCCTTAAAAATCACACATGCAATTGCCGAGGCGGGAAAGGCGAGCGGAGAGTTTACGGAAAGGGAAGCCAGAAAACTGACGCTTCGGGTTTTGACATTGGCCCATGAC
>JAFDHS010000229.1 GCA_019308655.1 Deltaproteobacteria bacterium | reverse complement strand
AATCGCAACAACCCGCTCGGCAACCACAGTACTTCCAAAACCTATATTCAACAAACTCTGCTCCATATTAATTATTTACCACTCCTATCATTTCTATTCCACATTCTGTACCTGTTCTCTTATATTTTCAAGTTCGGATTTAACGTCGACAATCACATGGGAAACATTTGCGTTGCCGGCCTTGGAAGTCATGGTATTGAATTCCCGGTTAAATTCCTGTAGTAAAAAGTTTAGTTTTCGACCTGCAGGCTCCTTTGCATTCATAATAATTCGAAACTGCTTTATGTGACTTTTAGCCCTTACAATCTCTTCGGAAATATCGCTTCTGTCGGCAAGAAAGCCAGCCTCCTGTGCGATCCTTCCCGGATCAATTTCTACCATGCCCTGAGTTAGAACCGATATGCGATCCTTTAAGCGTTTCTGGTATACGGACAACAGACCGCAAGATTCCTTTTCAATCAAGTCAATATTTTTTTCGATATAACCAAGCCGCTCCGTAAAATCCCCGTCAATAAAATCCCCTTCCCTCTTTCGCATTACATCCAGATTGTCCAGGGCTTCGGTCAGGCATTCTTTGATCAGCGACCAATACGCATCCATATCCTTTTCAATCTCGGCAGGTATGAGAATCCCTTCTTCGCGTGCAATAAGCTCTAAGGATATGTCGGTATCAATATCAAACTTTTCTTTCAACCGAATAAGCGCCTTATGATATGCCACGGCTTTGGGCTCGTTTATCTCAAAGGCATATGCATCCTCAAAGCCGCCGGTTATGCGAAAATTAACCTCAAGGCGGCCTCTTGCCACTCTCTCTGATATCAAGCTCTTTACTTTCTCCTCAAGAAAACTGAATTGCCGGGGAATGCGCAAAGCAATATCAAGATATTTGCTGTTGTATGCGCGTATTTCAATGGCAACGGAAATCTCTTTTTTTACTTTATCCGCCCGAGCAAATGCGGTCATGCTTTTTATCATTTTTAGTTTCCAACTCTCTTAGATCATCGAGGTATTTACTACGCACAAGTTCAAGGTATACGACCATTTTTTTATCTGCATAATCAGGGTATGTCCATGGTAATTTCCGGAACCCCCCTTTTTGATAAATCAGGGTTAAATCTGCATAAATCTCTCGGCCGATGTATATTCTATGGGCATAATTCTTGCCCGTTGCAAGAACAAAACGCTCAAGGAGCATATAGCCGGGATCTATATTAACCCTTCGTTTCCCGTTTTCCGAACATTTAATCTCAAGCTCATTCGTTGTGTTCTTTATCAAGGCCAGATCAGTCTGCGCTACAAGTTTTTTAAAAACCAGCAGACGCCTGAAAAGCGGGGTACCCATTTCAGGTTCATAATAGGTGGTATAATCAAATGAAAACCATGGACTGACCATATCGACAGAACCGAATTTATCGACAAGCTCTTTTGCCAAGGGTTCAAAAAGGCTCTTTTCTTTCATGAAAAGACCGATAATCAGTTTTGCAGGTTTCGGAGGTTGTGGGAAACTCATCTTTTTTCTATAGGCTTTGCCTCATCAATCAACATGATGGGGATATCGTCCCGTATTTCATATAAAAGTTTACACTTGTCACAGATAAGACCGTCTTTTGTTTCATTCAGATACAGGTCTCCTTTACACTTCGGACAAGCCAGAATATTAAGAAGTTCTTCACTGACAGCCATTTTTTTCTTCCATATTTTTAGATTTAAGAATGGAGATTAAATAAATTGCACATTATTACGCTCGGTATCAAAAAATGTTCCCGATAAATTAACAATAAACATATATCAGACAAAATCAGTGGTGGCAAAAGCAAAATTCTCATTCATAGGCCCGAAGTCACATCGTCATATTTCAATCCTTTTTTCTCACCTCCGGCAAACTGCATTGTGTAGAGTTTGTAATATGCCCCACACCGAGTCAATAGTTCGTCGTGTTTGCCCGCTTCTGCAATTTGGCCGTTGGAAAGCACAACGATCCGGTCAGCATGTCTTATGGTAGAAAGCCTGTGGGCAACAACAAAAGTGGTCCGCCCCTTCATCAGATTTTTCAGCGCTTTCTGAACCATCAATTCCGCTTCGGCATCCAGTGCGGAGGTCGCTTCGTCAAGAATCAGTATCGGTGCGTTTTTCAACAACGCCCTGGCAATACAAATGCGCTGTTTTTCTCCACCGGAAAGACGCCCGCCCAATTCACCTATTTTGGTATCGAATTTTTCACTTAAATTCTGTATAAAATCATACAAGTAGGCTGATTTTGCAGCCTTTTCAATTTCTTCATCCGAAGCATCAGGATTGCCGTAGGCAATATTGTCTCTTATGGTTTCATTAAAGAGGATGGGTTCCTGGGTAACGATCGATATCTGGCTGCGAAGCGACGAAATTTTAATATCGCGAATATCAATGCCATCAATTAAGAGTTGTCCTTTGGTGACATCATAAAATCGGTAAATCAAATTTACCAGCGATGTTTTGCCGCCGCCACTCATGCCTGCCAAAGCTAAAACCTCTCCGGCCTTGACATCCAGGTTGATATTTTTCAGCACCATTGCATCTTCAGCTTTTTCTTCATACTTGAAAAATACATTCTGAAATATTACCTGATGAGGGCCGGACTGAATCTCCACTGCTTTTTCAGACTCTTTAATATCTGATTCATAATCAATAATCTCATACACACGGTCAGCTGCGGCAAGTCCTTCCTGTATCGTATTATTGACCTTGCTTAATTTCTTAACCGGATCATACAGCATCAAAACAGCGACCATGAAAGAAAAAAAAGTGCCCGGTGTTGAAGTTCCCCCGATGACTTTCATGCCTCCGAACCAGATGACCAAAGCCGCTCCTATTCCGCCCAAAAGCTCCATTACCGGTGAAGAAATCGCTTTGGC
>JAFDHS010000228.1 GCA_019308655.1 Deltaproteobacteria bacterium | reverse complement strand
GCAGTTTTATCTTTAATCAATCGGCAGAAAGGTGACTTCAAAAGTCTTACAAGCCCGATATTCCTGGAGCCGATTATTAATAGAAAAGGCCTCGTTCATATCGTAATGCTGGAAGATATCCAAGCCGCGGTCTTCCCTGCGGATCATACCAAGAAGCTCTTCACCAATTTCAAATCGCAGCGCGTCTGAGATAATAACAAATATTTTTTTATTTTTATTGAGAAACGGTTTGACCCACCGCTCATAAAAACGGTTCTGTACAGCAAATGGATATGCGCTCCATTTCTGACACTCATCAACTGCCCGCTGCCATTGGTCGTTGACCTGAAGCAGATAACTGTTGGTATAGAGGTCTTCGACTTGGTTGGTGAGTAATTCCAGCAGTGAGGTCATCCCGGACCTGAGGGAGTGGTAAATAAACTTTCTATACAACTGGTCTAGCCGGTACCATGATCCGTAATATCTTTCTATTCCGGATGACAAGGATGACACCTGCAGATCCATCTCATCCAGGGCATAGATAAACCGGGCAGCATATTCCACAGCTTCATACAGGTGCCTGAACTTTTCGTACCAATGGCTCTGGCGTCGGGTTCTTAGCACCATGGCACATTCGCCGGCACTTACGGTCCTGTCTGCAACCGAACGGACCAAATCTCTAATAATTTTTTGGTCAATAAGCCGGAAATAATCAATATCCTGCAATGACCGGAAATCCCTTTTTTGAAGGTCCTGCTCAATCGAAAGTATTTCAGCACAATCATCAGATAGATGCTCGAATGCCTTACGGTGACGGATTGAATCCTTCCAGCGGCGCAGGAAAACCATGGCATCTCCAGTCAGAGTTGCGGTTGTCCCAAGCTCCATGCCATAGCATGACTGAAAAAGCTCGATTACAAAGTCACGTATGCTCTTGGTTTCCGAGTCATAAGCATAACGCCGTTTCAGTTGCTCCCAGAGAAACGGTTCAAGACCACACCTGGCTAACAGGTTAAATTTTTCTTGCCGTTCAACAGCCAATTCACTTAGAAGGTTTTCAAGGATCGTGTCAATCCTCGGATCAGCCCCACAGCAGACAGCAAGCATTTTTAACTTTATTGCACTTGGGGTATCATCCGGTTTAATCAGGTTCTTGAGCGTCTCCATGCGTTTTGAAGCATTGAAGAACTCAAGATGCTCCCGAGCCAGGTCAGTAAACTCCGGGCCAAGTGATAACTCGCTTAAATAAATGGAAGCCTGGTCAGTACGAAATTCACCATGGGCCAGTAAGACATCCAGCAACCAGTTATTGAGATCATCTGGCTGCTCTCCTTCATGATAAATAAGGAACTTGGCCTTTGGCTCTTTTCTGAGAATATGATGCTTAATGCCAAACTCATTGTTGTTCAGTTCAACCTTAATGACATCAGGAAGGTCAAGGGCCTCATAGTCAGCACGCAACTCTTTGTCCGTGTCGTACCAGAAAACGATACGATGGCGGTCAAAGATTTTTTTGAGTGGTTCCTGAATATTGCTCATTTTATTCGCCTTCGGCGCAAGTTTTCAGGGGGCGGTGTCCAGTTGTGAGTTTTTTCTGTCCACTGTCAACTGAACATCGGAAACTTATTTACTAACTTGCCAATGGCCGCCTTTTGCCGGCCCAATCCGTTTTAACTGGTTGCTTTTCTGTAATTTGGCAATTTGTTTTTCAATGGCTCTAGTGCTTATTCCGAGCGCCTTTGCCAGTTGCGGGATAGTCATTTTCGGAGTATCGGCAAGCAGTTCCAATATTTTCACCGCACTTTTCACCGCACTTTTCACCGAACTATTTTCGGTGGTTCGGTGAACTGTTACGGTAAAAATGCATCCCTCTCGATCATCCATAAAATCGATTTCCTGCCAATCGTCTAATGCCCTTCTGATCCCTGAACCGATGCCTTTATAGGGCAGCAGTCCTTTAGCAATATAGGAAACCAGTATCGGATTGCGGATATTGGAGTTGCCTGCCAGAATTTTTTCCACTGTCAAATTGTTTGGAAGATGGCCGGGGCTAATAATCTCAATGCGGTTATCGAATATAAACAACCGGATCGGAGCACTGATCAAATAATCCCTGTGAACCAGAGCGTTAACTAAAAGTTCTTCAAAAGCCGATTCCGGAATTTCAGGGACACCTGGTGCGTTTACACCTCGCCCTGCTTGGATTTTGTGAAGATTTCGCATAACAAAGGCGAGGGAATCATTGAATACTTTTTCCAGTGGTCCGGAAAAATCTTCTGTATCCAAATATGTTGTAGAATGAATATCATTGCCCGGATAACGGATCGCTTTGACTATGAATTGCGGTTTGATCCACTCCGGTTTTTCAGCAAACAGCAAAACTCCGGCAAGGTTCAGCATCCCGTTATCTGCGGCCAGATTCATATTCTGCAGGAGCTTGGTTAAACTTTGTGGATCTTCGGGAAACTCCTGATGATATATGTCTCTCAAAAAGTCCCTGAATCTTAATTTATCCAGTTTGTCGAAACCAGCTTTCGTGGGCAACTCATCGGCGTGGAATTGATCCACGCTTTGAAATAGACGGCGAAGTTCTTCCTTGGAATTTACACGTCGTTTATCCGAACCGTTTTTTAGCCAGATGACCCCATTTTTGTCAAAATAGGGCTTATCGATTCCCTTGGGTACTGTCAGAACAATAATAATTTTGTTGTTGTCAGCAGGGATATTCTCGGTCTGAACAGTCAGCGGACTCCGCACATGTTGACTGGCTGTATTGCTAATCAACTGGTTGACGCGGCTTACATCTTTATTTGGTAATCCCGGCAAAGAGCCATCATCGGCAACACCTATAAAAATAACGCCGCCCTCACTATTGGCAAAAGCAGCCATCTCAGCTGCCAACGAGTCAGCATTGCG
>JAFDHS010000227.1 GCA_019308655.1 Deltaproteobacteria bacterium | reverse complement strand
ATTTACTATAGACAAATTCATGTGTCAATTCCCGACGGGCTATTGTTCAAATAAAAACTAAAAACAGACAAAATACTGTATTTAAGAAGAAAAGATGTGTTATCTTTAAAAAAAACGTGAAGTGAGATTCCCTGATTTTTAAACAGGCGCTCAGGAACCCTATTTGAAAATTTTTATTAAAAACAATATAAAGCTTAGCAATATCCCTTTGGAACTGCGGCAGATCCTTGTCAGAAGCCTGACCATTCCCAACCCCAAATGGATTGAAAACAATCGCATGGGCCGTTGGAACGGAAAGACGCCGGAGAATTTATACTTTTATCAGGAAACAAACGCAGGCGGCCTGATTCTTCCCCGTGGTTTTGCAAGACAGTTGATTCTGCTTTGCAGAAAAAAAAGCGTTGACTATGAAATTGACGATCACCGGCGCAGTCTCTCCCCGGTTGAATTCAATTTCACAGGGCGGCTTAAATCCTTCCAGCAAGTGGCCGTTGACACCATGCTCAAAAAAGATTTCGGAACATTAAACGCACCGACCGGCGCGGGGAAAACAGTCATGGCGCTGTATATGATCGCACGGCGCAAACAGCCCGCCCTGGTCTTGGTACATACAAAAAACTTAGCTTTTCAATGGGTTGAACGGATAGAAAATTTTTTGAATATTCCCGCGGACAAAATCGGTTTTATTGGAGGCGGAAAACAAAACATCGGCAAAGAAATCACCGTTGCACTGGTGCAGAGTATTTACAAACGAACCGACGAGGTAATCTCCCACATCGGGCATCTGATTGTGGATGAATGCCACAGGACCCCATCCCGAACATTTACCGAGGCGGTATCCGCCTTTGATTCGAAATATGCCCTTGGCTTAAGTGCTACATTGTTCAGAAGAGACAAATTGTCCAAATTGATATTCTGGCACTTGGGAGATACTCACCATCAGGTAGACAAGTCCCGGCTTATCGAAAACGGGGATATTCTTTCGGCTGAAGTGATCATACGCAAAACGGAGTTCAGGCCTTTTTATAACCCTGCCCGTGAATATACAAAGATGATTTCCGAACTCGTATCCGATGACCAAAGAAACCGCCTTATCGCTTCTGATGTGGCAGAGGAAGTCCGGCACGGTAAAGGGGTCTGTCTGATACTCTCCGACAGAAAAAACCATTGCGAAACCCTTCAGGCCTTATTACGCTACAAATTCAAAATACCCTCCGAACTACTGACCGGAGACATCGGAAACACCCGGAGACTGGAAATTATGGACCGCCTGAACCGGGGAGAAATCAAGGTTCTGGTGGCTACCGGCCAGTTAATCGGGGAGGGTTTTGATTGCAGGAACCTTTCGACCTTGTTTCTTGCAACACCTGTCAGATTCAGCGGCAGGGTGATTCAGTATCTTGGCCGGATACTCAGACCCGCGCCGGGAAAGGAAAAAGCCAGGGTCTTTGATTACGTGGATATTCATGTGGATGTGCTTAGAGCCGCCGCACATGCCAGACAAGAGGTTTACGGCATGGATTCAACCCCATGGAATCCTGACAAACATGCAAATCATGTTGACATGAATTATGCCCTTTAGATAAAAATAGTGGCCGAAGATATGATCAATCTCAAAAATGACATCTACACGATGCATACAATTACAATTTGATAAAAGAGGAATAGCCCCATGCCCATGTCAGAAAATTTCAAGGGTCGCCTTTATCCGGTGTTAAACGAAATTGCCGAACACTTTGGCACGCCCTTTCACATCTACGATGAAACCGGCATCCGTGAAACCGGCAAATCCCTCGGGGAAGCATTCTCCGGAATAAGCGGCTTTCGTGAATATTTTGCCGTCAAAGCGCTCCCCAACCCCCGTATTCTTGATCTTATGAAAAGTATGGGATTCGGCTTTGACTGCAGTTCCATCCCTGAACTGACGCTCAGCCGTCAGGTGGGTGCTCGTGGAGAGGAAATCATGTTTACCTCCAATGATACCGGCGCTAAAGAATTTATGACTGCCCTGACTGACGGGGGCTCCATCTTAAATCTCGATGACATCACCCTGATCTCAAAACTACCCAAAATGCCGGAACTGATCTGTTTCAGATATAATCCCGGTCCCCGCCGCACCGGAAACGTCATTATCGGAAATCCGGTTGAAGCCAAATACGGCGTCAGTCACGAACAATTGCTTGACGCCTATCGAAACGCACATAGCCTCGGGGCCTGGCGCTTCGGCCTTCACACCATGCTGATTTCAAATGAGCTGAACTATGAGTACATGGTTGATACGGCCCAAATGTTATTGGAGCTGGTGGAATGGATTTCTTCCGAGCTGGGTATAAAATTTGATTTTATCAATATCGGAGGAGGACTGGGGATTCCCTATAAACCTGAAGATGTTCCACTCAATCTTGGCGAAATGGCCGAAAACATCCGTAAACGCTTTGATACATTCAAAGAGAAAAACGGATACGTTCCAAAGCTTTATATGGAAAGCGGACGTTACATGACAGGGCCCCACGGTGTTCTTGTCGTCAAAACGATCAACCATAAGAATACCTATCGCAGATACATCGGCGTGGACGCCTGCATGTCCGCACTTATGCGTCCGGGAATATACGGCGCCTATCATCACATCAACGTACTCGGAAAAGACGAGGAGGACAAAACGACCGTCGTGGATGTGGTGGGCTCGCTTTGCGAAAACAACGACAAGTTTGCCATTCAGCGAGAACTCCCTGAAATTGAAGAAGGCGACTTGTTGATCATCAATGACACCGGTGCCCATGGCCATGCCATGGGATTTAATTACAACGGCTCACTTCGGCCAAAGGAACTTCTTCTTAAGACCGACGGCTCGGTGGAACTGATACGCCGGGAAGAGACCATGGCTGATTATTTTGCCACACTCA
>JAFDHS010000226.1 GCA_019308655.1 Deltaproteobacteria bacterium | reverse complement strand
GGCAAATGCCCGTTCCGACAGTGTGACGCCGAAAGTCCGTTCAATTCGGGCGAGGAGTTCAACCCGTGCCAGGCTGTCCAACCCCAAATCCCGGTCCAGTGAAGTGTCGAGCATTACCGGTTGAAGGGGTGCTTGACGGGGATGGAGTTCGGCGGCCAGGTCTTCTGCTATCTTGAGCAGGACAGTGGTTGTTTCGACGGGGTCTCCTGTAGGTTTTTCAGTGTTTATCTGATTTGTCATAGCCGGTTATCCATGGTTCGTAAAGTTGGCGATGAACCGTAACAGATCGATTATGGTAAGATCGGCGGCCACCTTTTTTTCGTTGTCCAGAACCGGGATCTCCTTTACATTCGCCCTGACCATTTTCTTGAGCACTACCAACACTTCTTCTTCCCCGGTGGTCACCACAAGATTTTTTTGCATGAGGTCTTTTGCGGTTTCATCCGTGATCATGCCGATGAGCAGTCTGGGATGAATTTTGGGCTCACGGCTTGGAGAAAAAACATGTCGGACCAGCATACCCAGGGAGATGGTGCCGACAAGTTTCCCCACATCGTCCACCACATAAAGCAGGCGGGTATGTTCGAAACGGCCCATAGCGTTAACGGCTTGTTCAATGGTTGCGTTTTCATGGATAAGCGGAAGTTCTCTCTCTTTGAGGAGGGCAACCAACTCGCTTACCTTTGCATCACCTATTTTTTCTTTGAAGTTCCTCATTTCCCGGGAATTTTTTCCTCCTGTTTTTATGTTAAAAAAATTAAAAAAGTGTGAAGTGACCACAGTGACTTAAAGGATTGTAGAGATGTGTCGATGACACATCTTAAGGGACTCGGCACGAATAAATTATTCCATTTATCATCTCCTCTTCAGGTCATCTTTATCCGATCCTCAATCAAATCGTCCTCGAAATAGAACGACTATTCCTGTGGCGATTAGATTTCAGATCGAACAAATCTGACCTGAACATGAGCGATCTCTGGGACATTTTATTCGTGCCGAGTCCCTAAAAGCGGCATTTTTTAAATTTTACATAAAAAGACGGAGCGAAGCGATTCATTAACTTTAGCTCACTTCAAACTTTAGCTCACTTTAGCTCACTTTCCCGTTGAACTGCTTCACCTGCCTTGATGAGTGAGAAGCGGACAAAAAAGGGTGATAGAAGTTCATTTAAAATGACCGATCCCAATACTGAATTGACCATAATTTCAGAGAGATATGAAGAACCGAATATTCCCTTGGCTTCCAGAACCAGACCCACGGTGACGCCGGCTGTCGGTAAGAGACCAAAGCCCAGATACTTCTTGACCGTCTGTGGAGCATGAGAGATTTGAGTCCCCAAACGGGTTCCCATCAACTTTCCGCTAAACCGCCCGATGGTAATAACCAGGGAGAGCAAGCCCGCCGTTTGCATTACGCCAAAATCCAGATGGGCCCCTGCCAGAGCAAAAAACATTCCGAATATCGGCTCTTCTATGTTTTCTATAATCGAAAAAAGACTTTCATGGTGATCCACGAAGTTGATTAGTACAAATCCCAGCATCATATTGGCAAGTAAAGGAGACACCTTCAAGCTGACTGCCAGTCCGGCGGTCAAAAAAACAGATCCCAGCATGACGCCGAGCATTGCTTGGCCTCGGGGGACAAAACGAATCAGATTTCGAAGGCAAAGAGCTACTCCACCTCCTATGCACAAGGAGATCAGTATGGAAAAGAGAGGGGAAAATAAAAAATTCTGCAAGGTAATGGCTTCATGGTTTACGAAGCTTTGGGCTATGGTGATGGCAAAGGCGGCAAAAATAATGGCCAAAGCGTCATCTAAGGCAACGACTCCTAACAATGTGGTGGTAAAGGGTCCTTTTGCCCTGTATTCATGGATGATGGCCAAGGTGGCTGCCGGTGCCGTGGCTGCACTGATGGCCCCGATGATCAAGGCCATGGGAAAATACAAGGTCCAGAAACAAGAGAAATCTCCCTTTAAGGCGTTCATCAGATAAAAAAATAATGTGAGAGAAACGGTCGTTACAAGGAAAGAACCAGAAGCTTCAGTAAGGGTAATGCATAGAATCTGCTTCCCCAGCTTTTTTAATTTTGTCCAGCTCAGGGAGCCGCCAATGGAAAAAGCAATAATAGCCAAAGCGATATCGGTAATCAGGGTCAGGTCTTCTTTTACCAACCTTTCGTGGAAAAGCCCCAGAAGCGATGGGCTTAAAAGCATCCCGGTGACAAGATAGCCGGTTACTCGGGGCGCTTTGAGGCAGTTGGCGACTTTTCCCCCTGCATAACTGAATAAAAGAAGGAGACCTATATAGAAAAGAGGATGGGCCGTTTTAAGGAAGTTGAATAAATTCAAATCAATAAGTTCCATATCAAGACTTTCATTTATAGAAGTTCCAATTATGGCGATTCCCCTTTTACAATTGTGTACTGCATCCCTTTCTAATGGGAAAATTAACGCAAGGATTCTCCCTTTGGGGGAGGCAGGGGAGTGTCTTCAAAAACAGAGTTGCCGTACTGTAATAAAATAATCTAAATTTAACATTATTTTTTGGATATCGTCAAATGTAAATACTACTCAACCCTGATTGGGGATCGGGAGATTTATTTTTCAATCCGTAGTCTTATCTCATGCACATCAAACAATTAACCGCTTTGAATTTGTGATTTTATCACCCCCATGTGCCCGTTGACAAGGAATGCGAATGGGTTTATGCGTTTAAATTTTTATGAGTTCATTACAATTGATATTGTAAATGAAAAATAATGTCTTATATTAGCTTTAAATTTTGTCTTTTTTCCCCTTTTTTATGCCTTGAAGCCCTTTTTTTGCCGATCAAGGGCATGTTGGGGGCCCCTTTTTTATGCCTTGAAGCCCTTTTTTTGCCGATCAAGGGCATGTTGGGGGAGAGCTTTATATCAAAAAATATAAAATATCAGATAAGGAACGAAAATCAGATAAATCAGAACAGGAGAAATGATGGGTGAAACTGACAAGGATGACCTTATAAATATTATTGAAGAAGAAGATAAAGATTTAGAAATACCGAATATTCTTCCATTGATGACCCTGCGGGATGTCGTCATTTTTACGGATATGCTTCTTCCTTTGTTTGTTGGACGGGAAAAATCGATTCATGCTGTGGAAGAGGCCCT
>JAFDHS010000225.1 GCA_019308655.1 Deltaproteobacteria bacterium | reverse complement strand
GGCGCACTCATTGGTTTTGTATTGGGTACTATCGGATATATTACAATGACTTTTTTTATCAAACCCTTTTGGCAGTACCGCAAGCTGAAAAACAAGATCGTTTCGGATTTGATATTTTATCAAAATTCGATAAGGACCCAGGAAACAGACGAAACAAAAAAAGAACAGATAAAAGAGAGAATAAAAACGAGCAAACATCATGCTGCTGAATTATCAAAATGTTATAATGAAAATTTGCCTCTCTGGTACAAACTGGTCCTTGATAATCGAGGCGAATCTCCAATCGAAGCTTCTTCCGATCTGATGACGCTATCCAACATCACCAATTATGAACATGCTGAAAAACGCATGGAAAAGATAAAGCAGCATTTAAAAATCAAATAAAAAATTGTGCTTAGGGACTCGGCATAAATAAAGTGTTCCAGATAGCGCTCATATTCAGGTCAGATTTATTCGATCTGAAATCTAATCGCCACAGGAATAGTCGTTCTATTTCGAGGACGATTTGATTGAGGATCGGATGAAGATGGCCTGAAGAGAAGATGCTAAATGGGATAGTTTATTTATGCCGAGTCCCTTAATCCACCTTTGGCATGGTGTCCGGATATTTATCCAGGCAGACGATACCGCCGTTCTGGAATTTGAATACCGTATTCTCCGTTGAACCGGTTATCAAATAGGCAGTAAGTTTCTCCATAAAAGGCAGATGGCCGACAACCATGATATCCTCATCCGGATTGATGGTTTTTGCGAACGCAGCCACATCATCCAAAGGTTTCAATCCGCCCGTCTCCTGAACGCCCCCTTTGATTTGAAGGGTAGATGCTAAGATTTCAGCGGTTTGACGTGCTCTTTTTTTCCCGCTCTGTTTTATCGATGATACATGAACTTTGTATCCTTTGGCGACATCCGCTATGCGTCTTACCTCCGCGATTCCCTCTTCCGACAGGCCCTGATCGGGGTCTATCTCCTTTGCCAGACTCTTGCCGTGCTGAACGAGAAAAAGCGCCATAATACCCTCCTAACTCGGACAAGTTAAGAATTTCTTTTTGCCACCAAGGCACAGAGACACGAAGAATATAATCTAAAAAAATCACTTTGTGCCTTCGTGACTTTGTGGCAAATAATTCTGGTTCCGGTTTATCTGGATTAGATACTTATAACCGGCATCAACTCCGGTCAAAATGTGAAAATTGCATGGTAAATGTCCCCCTTCCCTGGGTAGCGGACCTTAACGTAGTTGAATATCCGAACATCTGGGAAAGAGGAACCGTTGCCTCTATTTCCTGCATCCCTATTTTGGGATTTATTGACTCTATTTTCCCGTTTCGGGCGTTAATATCGCCGATGACATCTCCCATAAAAGCATCCGGGACAAATATCTCGACCTTCATTATCGGCTCGAGGAGCAGGGGTTTTCCTTTTAAAAGCGCCTCCTTGGATGCCATGGAGGCACTCACCTTATATGCGAGTTCCGTACCCAGAGACTCCCTGAATGATCCGCCTGTCAGAACCGCTTCAACATCGACCACCGGATAGCCCATTATAGCGCCGCTTTCAAAAGATTCCATCACCCCTTTTTCAATGGCGGGAATAAAAACTTCCGGTATGGCCTCCTCTGAAACCGTTGATTTGAACGTGTTGCCGGCACCTCTGGTCAGCGGCCGAAGTTTCAATACAACTTCACCAAAGTGCCGAGTTCCCGCAACCTCCCGGTCAAATACCGCAGACGATTCGGCCTCTGTTTCTATGGTCTCCCTGTAAACAACCTGGGGTTTTCCTATATTTACGCTGGTTTTAAATTCACGCTGCATGCGGCTGATAATAATTTCAAGGTGAAGCTCACCCATGCCGGATAAAATCGTCTGCCCGGTATCTTCGTCGTGACTGACCTTCAGCGTCGGATCTTCAGCCATATATTTTCCAAGGACCTGGTCAAGTTTCTCCTGGTCCGCATGGGTTTTCGGCTCGACCGCAATGGAAATAACGGGCTCATAAAATTCCATTTTTTCCAGTAAAACCGGATGATCAACAGAACAGAGGGTCTCTCCGGTCGAAGAATCTTTCAACCCGACAACCCCGACAATATTCCCTGCAACAGCTTCATTGATCCGTTCTTTTTTAGCGGCATGCATCATCAGAATACGGGAGAGTTTCTCCTTTTTTTTACGCAAAGGATTGTAGACCTCCCCACCCGCGATCATTTTACCGCTATAGATTCTGACAAAGGAGAGTTTCCTGCCGTCAATCATGGAGACCTTGAAAATAAGCCCTGCAAGGGGACCATTTTTGTTGGGCATACATTCAATGACTTCCCCTGTTTCAGGATGAGTGCCCTTAATGGAAGGAACATCGGCGGGACTTGGCAGAAATTGAACAATCGCATCAAGAAGCGGCTGTATCCCTTTGTTTTTAAGAGCGGAACCACACAGGATCGGAACCATTTTCAAGTCTATGGTTGCCTTGCGGATAGCGGCAAGGAGACTCTCCTCGGAAATCGGGGCCTCAGCCAGATAGGCCTCCATAATATCATCATCAATGTCGGCCATGGCCTCAACAAGCTTTTCACGATATTCCCCTGCCTTTTCCATGAGATCTTCCGGTATCTCTTTGGCTGTAAAGCTGGCGCCCAGGGTTTCATCGTCCCAGGCAATCCGTTTCATGGTTACCAGGTCGATGACACCGGCAAAATTCTCTTCCCGGCCCACGGGAATCTGTAAAATAAGCGGGTTTGCGTTCAACCGCTCTTTCATCATTTCAACAGTACGGAAAAAATCGGCGCCTATTCTATCCATCTTGTTGACAAAGGCAATTTTGGGGACATGGTACTTGTCCGCCTGACGCCATACCGTTTCAGACTGGGGTTCCACCCCTCCGACCGCACAAAAAATACCGATTGCGCCGTCAAGCACTCTAAGGGAGCGTTCGACCTCAATGGTAAAATCAACATGCCCCGGCGTATCTATGACCTGGATGTCACTGCCCTTCCAGTGACAGGTCGTCACGGCAGAGGTAATGGTAATGCCCCGCTCCTGCTCATCGGGCATCCAGTCCATCACGGCTTCTCCATTATGAACTTCGCCCATCTTATAGGAACGGCCGGTATAAAAAAGTATCCGTTCCGTTACGGTAGTCTTTCCGGCATCAATGTGAGCAATAATACCGATATTTCTTATTTGATCAATCTTGCTTTTTTTTGTCATTTTACTAATATTTTAATACGGTTAAGATCATGTTGGTCTTAAAGAGGAAATGCGGAACAATAATTAAGTCCCTAAAAAAAGAAAACTTTTATTTTTAAACCAATAGAATTTTTATGTCAAGAAAAGAGCAAGGCGGGCATTAAAACCCTCGGTATAACGCTCAAGTCAATCAGCAAGATAATCTGTTGTTTTTTAAGCTCAGATATGGTTTAAAAAAGATTTTGTCATAAATTATCAGCAGAGCTTTCCATGAACAAAACAAAGGCACTTACAAAAGATGAAGCGCTTGTTGCCGACTGGCAGGG
>JAFDHS010000224.1 GCA_019308655.1 Deltaproteobacteria bacterium | reverse complement strand
GTCCTTGATAAAAGAGATGCTTCCCGTGCTGGATAATCTGGAACGGGCCATAACTTCTTCAGGTGATAACGAAAATACGAACAGTTGCATCCTGGAAGGGGTTGATATGACCCTCAAAGAGATCCTGAGAATTTTTGAAAAATTCGGTGTAAAACCGATCGACTCTCCGGGAAAAATTTTTGACCCCTGTTTTCATCAGGCTGTTATGCAGGAGGAATCTGAAAAACATCCCGAGAATACGGTCTTAAAGGAGCTTCAAAAAGGTTACATGATACATGACAGGCTTCTCAGACCGGCCATGGTCGTCGTATCCATTGCAAAACCGGCAAAGGGTAAAAAATAAAAAAGGTATAATAAATATTATAAGGTAAGGAGGGAAAATGGGTAAGGTAATAGGAATTGATCTGGGTACTACAAATTCATGTGTGGCGATCATGGAAGGTGGAGACGCAAATGTTATCACCAATGCCGAAGGAGGACGCACTACCCCTTCCATCGTTGCTGTTTCAGACAGTGGAGAGAGGCTGGTGGGCCAAATTGCAAAACGACAGGCAATTACAAACCCTGAAAATACCGTTTTCGGAGTCAAGCGACTTGTCGGGCGTAAATATGCGTCACCTCAAGTCCAGAAAGACCTCAAAATACTTCCCTACAAGATTGAACAGGCAGCGAATGGCGACGTTCGCATTAACCTTAGGGGAAAGCTTAACAGCCCTGCGGAAATTTCATCTTTTATTCTGGGGAATATCAAGAAAACTGCCGAGGAATACCTTGGAGAGCAAGTTACGGATGCCGTTATAACGGTACCGGCTTATTTTGACGACAGCCAGCGGCAGGCAACCAAAGATGCCGGTAAAATAGCCGGTCTCAATGTTTTAAGGATTATAAATGAACCAACGGCCGCATCCCTTGCCTATGGCCTGGATAAGAAAGCTGAAGAGAAAATTGCCGTCTTTGATCTGGGGGGCGGTACCTTTGATGTCTCCATACTGGAAATCGGAGAGGGGGTTTTTGAGGTAAAGTCCACTAATGGAGACACTCATGGAGACACTCATCTTGGCGGTGAGGATTTCGATCTTCGGGTGATCGATTATCTGGCTGCTGAATTTAAAAAAGACCAGGGAATTGATATCCGGAGTGACAAAATGGCCCTTCAACGTCTTAAGGAAGCGGCTGAAAAGGCAAAAATGGAACTCTCCACTTCCATGGAAACCGATATTAACCTTCCGTTCATTACAGCCGATGCAAGCGGTCCCAAGCATCTTAACATCAAGATAACCAGAGCCAAGCTCGAAGGACTCATCAGTGATCTCCTCGATAATCTGGAAGGTCCCTGCCGGACTGCTTTTAAGGATGCGGGACTGAGCCCCAATGAGATTGATGAGGTTATTCTTGTCGGCGGTATGACGCGTATGCCCGCGGTTCAGGAACGTGTCAAAAAAATTTTCGGCCGCGAACCCAGCAAGGGCGTTAACCCGGATGAAGTTGTTGCACTCGGTGCCGCTATTCAAGGGGGCGTTTTAAAAGGTGATGTCAAGGATGTTCTTCTCCTCGATGTTACACCACTTTCATTGGGGATTGAAACTTTGGGCGGTGTAATGACAAGGCTGATCGAAAAAAATACCACCATTCCAACCAAAAAGAGCCAAAGCTTTTCAACGGCTGCAGACAACCAGCCTGCGGTATCCATTCATGTACTTCAGGGCGAACGGGAGATGGCTGAATATAACAAGACCTTGGGACGGTTTGAACTTGTGGGTATACCGCCTGCACCCAGAGGGGTTCCTCAAATCGAGGTTACTTTTGACATCGACGCCAACGGTATCGTGAATGTATCGGCCAAGGATCTTGCTACCGCCAGGGAGCAGTCAATTCAAATTACGGCTTCCAGTGGCTTGTCAAAGGAAGAGATAGACAAGCTGGTCAAGGATGGGGAACTTCATGCGGATGAGGATAAAAAGAAAAGGGAATTGGTGGATGCCCGTAATGCTGCGGATTCCTTGATTTATGCTTCTGAAAAATCCATCAAGGAGCTTGGCGATAAGGTCGATGAAGCAACAAAGAGCAACGTTGAAGGAATCGTAACCCGTCTTAAAAAGTCCATGGAAACAGATGACGTGGATGAGATAAAAAAGCTGAGTGAAGAATTGACACAAGCTTCTCATAAGCTTGCCGAAGCCATTTATCAGCAGTCGGCCCAAGCCGGACAAGAACAGCCGGGTGCCGGTCCGGGTCCGGAACAGCCTGAAGCTGCTCAACCTGAAGAGGATGTGGTAGATGCGGAATTTGAAGAGGTAAAAGACGACAAGAAATAATTCTTTTTTGCCAGGTCAGCTGCTTATAGTTTAATCCCGCGACGCAATAGGGCCGCGGGATTTTTTTGCTGCAAAATCCAACAATGGCCGAAGCTATGATTATCCCCCATCATCCTTTCCGTATTTGAATATTTTCGGAGTACAAAACCTCAGGTTTTGTAGTAAAAAGAACTGCGAAACCGCATGTTTCGCACTCCATATCATAGATGATTCCATCAATTGGTTTAGAAGTAGGCACTTCACTCTTTGATAAAAAAGGAGAGGTAAGGGGAACTCCCTAAAAACCTCTCCTTTATAATATTCGCCTTCAGGCCGTAAAACCCAAGGATTTATTCTTGGGACATAAGAAGACTACTTTTTGCCTGTTGCAGCGCCGTGCAGCTTGACTTCAACTTTCTCCGTAAGACCTGCATAGTATTCACGAAGAATCTCAAGAACTTCCTCACGTCCAAAGTGGTCCGGGATCGGCGTGCCTTCGGAGAGGCCTTTACGAAGCATGGTTCCGGAAAGGAGTACGCGGTCTTCTTTGCCGTGCGGGCAGGTTCTGAGGGATGCCATGCCGTCGCATTTGGAGCAATAGAATGTCCAGTCAATCTTCAGAGGTTTGCACAGCAGGGCTTTACCTGGATCCGAGCATTCATCCGGGTGACTGTGGTACGGGATTTTGTCAAACAGATCCTGGGCTTCAAACATGCCGTAGAAATCGCCGACACCGGCATGATCACGTCCGATAAGCATGCGTGAAACACCGTAGTTCTGGCGGAAAGTGGCATGGAGCAGGCCTTCTCTCGGGCCGGCATAGCGCATATCAAGCGGATAACCGCCCTGCAGAACCTTGTCTTCCACAAAATAATTTTTAACCAGTGTATCAATACATTTTACACGAACTTCGGCGGGGATATCACCGGGTTTCAGGTTGCCGACCAGAGAGTGAATGAATACGCCGTCACAGACTTCAACAGCAATCTTGGCAAGGTATTCATGGGAGCGGTGCATGGGGTTTCTGAGCTGAAGTGCGGCAATTTCGGTCCATCCTCTTTCTTCAAAAATTTTCCGGGATTCCGAGGGACGCATGTAGATGCCGGCATATTTGGTGGGGTAGTCGCTTTCGCTCAATACCTTGACAGGCCCTGCCAGGTTGTACTTTTTCTGATTTATGACCATCTGGACGCCTGGATGGTCATCCTTTGCGATCTTCCAGAATTCCTCGGCAGTCGGGGTTCCTTCGCCCATGAATACTTTTTCGCATTCAAATTTTTTGTCTGCGTCGGTCATTTCATATTTTTCGGTGATTTTCATGGTAGCCATGATTTCGTCACCTTCGGGATCGTAAAGTGCAATCTCGTCGCCGGCGTTGAGACTTCCGGCCTCGTCTTCATCGGCATCCAGGGTAATCGGAATCGGCCAGAAGGTTCCATCGGCAAGAAGGAATTTTTCACAAACGCCTTTCCAGTCTTCCTTTGGCATGAAACCGGTCAGCGGGCTGAAGCCGCCGATGCCCATCATGATCAGATCGCCTTTTGCGCGGGGAGCGATCGTGATTTTTTTAAGACCTTCGGCCTTTTTCTTTTCCGCCTCCAGTTCGGCGCCTTCAAGCAGGCAGCAGGTCAATCCTTTTCCACCATGAGGAGGAATCAATTTTCTCGTT
>JAFDHS010000223.1 GCA_019308655.1 Deltaproteobacteria bacterium | reverse complement strand
TTCTGCGTCCGGCGCAATGTTGATTCCGCCGGCACACTCCAGCGCAAAAATAGCCATGGCTTGAGATGTAAAGGTTTTCATCTGGCTGTGCATGGCCTCAAAATAGACCCTTTTCTTATTTTCAATAGGTTGACTCAGCGATTTAAATTCGCGGGCCGAGGTTTCAAAGTGAAGGGTCATCTGATCGGCCCGATTTTCCGTTCCGGTCAGGATGCCCAGGATTTTCCAATAAGTGAACATCTCATTGACATTGGCGGGTTGCAAAGACAATACTGTAATTCCGCTTTTTTCCAGTCGTGTGATCAGTTGAGCGTAGGCACGGTCAATCATCGGCCGGATCAGGACAAGATCGGGACGGGCCACCAGAAATTTTTCAGGATCGTCATGATAGGAAAATACCGGTTTGTTTGATGCAGCCGGTGGATATACTTCATTATGGGTGACACCGATGATTTTCCGGTCTACCCCCAACGCGAAGAGATTTTCAGTATGGGCGCCGTAAAGTGAAATAATTCGTTCAAACCTTTTACTGACATGGATTTGTCTGCCGGACTGATCAATGATGACATCATCGTTTACAATCCGGAAAGGTTTTGCCTGAGCAGGGATGTAAGATATGGCAATGGCAAACAGCAAAGCCGTCAGAAGCAGATGTCTTTGTGTGAAATTGAATTTGTTCATTAGTTATTTTGTTTATCGTCCGAAAACGACCTGGTTTGAATTTGAAAACGTATCAAAATATACCTTGGAGCCGACATTAAAGACGGAGCGGATCGTATCGGGTGTCAGTACCGAATCTGTCGGGCCTTTGGCGACAATACGTCCTTTTTTCATAAATAACAGATGATCGCAATAGCCGGCTGCCAGATTGATGTCCTGCACAACGGCAATGACGGTTTTGTTTTGTTTCTTGACACCTTGTGCAGCCAGGTTCAGCATGCCGATAGTATGGTTGATATCCAGATTGGAGGTTGCCTCATCCAGAATCAGAACCGGCGTATCCTGGGCCAGTGCCCTTGCGAATACAACCCGTTGCCTTTCACCGCCGCTCAATTCCGTTATAAAGCGGTTTCTGAAAGAATTAACCCCTGTTTTTTCCATAATTTCTTCAACCTGTTCAACATCTTCCGGTGAAGTTGAAGCAAATCTGGGAATATGGGGATATCTTCCCATCATGACAATTTCTTTGACGGTGAATGGAAAATTAATATAAAAATTCTGGGCAACCAACGCAATCTCTTTTGAGAGTTCTTTGGTCGAATAACGGGAAAGATCGTTTCCATGATAATAAATATTGCCGGAAATCGGTTGCCGGTGTTTGACTAAAAGGTCAAGAAAAGTGGTTTTGCCACAGCCGTTGGGGCCCAGAATGCCATAAAATTTACCGGCCTCAAGATTAGCCGAAAGGCGGTCGATAATCTGCCGATCATTGTAGGAAAATGTTATGTTGTCGATTTGAAAAATCATAAATCCCTTGTGGGAGGATAAACACAGGGTAGGGGCGAATAATTATTCGCCCCTACTTCATCCCTCACCCCAATGTAATTTGTTTAAGCCATGTGCCGTTTGCGAAAAATATAACAAAAAAAGGGTCCGCCGATCAAAGCGGTCAGAATACCGATGGGAATTTCGTGTGGCAAAACGGCCCGGGTCACCGTATCGGCGCATAACAAAAGAATGGCCCCGGTCAGCATGGATAAAGGAAGCAGTCTGCGGTTATCAGGGCCTGCCAGAAATCGCATCATGTGGGGAACCAGAAGGCCGACGAATCCGATAATGCCGGACACGGAAACGCAAATTGCGGCCATCAGAGATGCTGTAATCAGCAAGACAAGTGTTAGTCTTCGGGTATTGACCCCAAGAGAGGTTGCGGTCCGGTTTCCCATGGACATCAAATTAAGGTCGCGGGCAAAAAAAACAGCAACCAGAAAACCAATACCGACACAAACAAGCGTTAAGAGTACATCTGTCCAGGTTCGGGAGGCAAAACTGCCCATCAGCCAGAAGATGATGATTGAAACCTGTTCATCGGCCAGGTATTTCAAAAAACTGATACCGGCCGAGAGGATGGCAGACACGATAATACCGGAAAGAATCAGGTTGTTTGATGACAGGCCGCCTGCGGGTGCATCGCCGGAGTAGGCCAGGTAAATTACCAGAAACAAAGTGGTTGCGGCACCGGCAAAAGCAAACAGGGGGATTGAATAAATGCCCAAACCAAGGTTGAGTAAAATCGCCAGAGATGCTCCAAAGGCCGCTCCGGCAGAAATTCCAAGTGTATAAGGGTCTGCCAGTGGATTCAGGAGAATTCCCTGAAAGACGGCACCGGATACGGACAACCCGCCGCCAACAATCGCCGCGGTCAGGATGCGGGGCAGACGGACATCCATGACAATGACCTGCAATACTTCATCAAAATTTTTAAGCAGGTCTGAATTTCCTGATATTTTGGCGATGATAATCCGGATGACATCCATGAAAGGAATCCGAATGTATCCCATTCCCGTAGAAACGATGATGGCCAACCCTAAGAGGCCCAGCAGTACCAGCTGAATGCCGGTTGCGGAATTGAACCAGGATTTGATATGCTTTATTTTATAAGGTCTGTCTTTTTTCATGGCTCAAAAGCGGATATCCGACCGGTAAACACTGAAAGTCTCTTATAAAGTCTGAATTTTTGCCTTTCTTGAACTCGAACAAAATTGAAGGTTCTGAAAGGCTCTTAGCTTGTGGGGGATGATAGATGACGCATAAGCCCTCCGGCAAAGCCGCTGCATTAACTTTTCGTGACCTTGCCGGTTTTAACTTTTTTGCTTTCCTATCCGAAATCAAGGGAGTTTGTCAAGAAAGGAAGGTAAGCACCAGATAAAAAGTTTTTGATCGCAATAAAAACGGCTTCGTAAAAAGAGAAGTATCCCCTCCCGTT
>JAFDHS010000222.1 GCA_019308655.1 Deltaproteobacteria bacterium | reverse complement strand
ACCTGACCGTCCCTACCTCACAGGACTGTTTACAAATAAGCCGCAGAGTTCAGGACTTGGGCATCATCCTGAAGTGCCTATATATTCCTGAGTAACGTAGCCCCATCAGCTAAATGCCGGTGGCTGAATGTAGTCAACCTAGGCTTTTACAAGCCCCTTCTGAATCTGTGATTCAGAAGGGGTAGTTGACTTACACCCGAAAAGTTGCAAAGAATACCATTTCTTATAATTATCTTATTTTTTGTCCATAGTAAAATTTATTTATTTTCATGGGAAAAAATCCCGACAGGCACAATTTTTTCCAGGAGCTTTCTATTAGTATGAAACAAATTACACATTTTTTATGTAATTGTTAAGTAATTTACCCAAAACAACTTCAGTTTTCCGTAATCCGCCAGAAAATAAAAAAAGACGCTATTTTCAATATATCTTTATAAAAGCTTAATCTTTCAGTTAAAATTCCCAACACTCAAACAATATAATATTTTTTATTCCATTGGCATTTATATTGCTTATTATACTTATGTTAACGATACGATGAAAGCACTATGTGTTCTGTAAACAAAACAGTATTTACCCATGTGAAAATTGCAGGATTGAAATCTGTAGAGATTTCAACGCCGCTACCAAATCTAAAACCAACTACCCTCGGTTCGAGGGAAAGTAACGCCTGTGGACAGAGTGACCGCTGCACCGTTGCAATAAGTAACAGTGTAAGTCAGCTGGTTGAAGCAGGAATTTGTAAGTACCAAAATATACAACATTTAGTATGTTTTGAGTACTTAGAAAGGAACAGGAGAATATATGCATAGCAAAGAAGAATTATGTGAAAAAATCAGAGATTTGTATCCGGATATCGGTGCCTGCGGAATAGATGTAAATGTAGATTACGACAAAGAGAAAAAAGTATGGGTTGTTGATCTGAAAAAAGACAAACACGAACTTAAAACATTCCTGGAAGATGAGGATGCCGATTTATGTATAGAAGGAAAGCAGTGTGTCAGCCTCGGCATCGAGATTGCACAGCTTAAGGCAAACATAGAAAGATATCCATCAAGGTAGAATCACAAATCTCTTTAGAATGTAGGGGCGAATAATTATTCGCCCCCATCAGTATCAGTTGTTCATGAATTTTCCCAGTAAATGCAATCGGTCGGACACGTTGCTATCGCCCGTTCAATGCACGCTTCATCCCCTCCTTCTTCGAGGATGACCACAGCCTTTTCCGAATCTTTATCAAATTCAAAGACCTCGGGACAAAGTTCAACACAACTCTCGCAACCTGTGCAGGCTATGGTATCAATGACAACTCTTTTTCCCATTAAAACAAATCTCCTTTTTAAAAAATCCCTTTGATTAGAAGCTCAGACAAGATAAGTTCATCCTATCCTGGAGAGCAAATTTGTACGACAGAATCACAGATCGAGGTTCCCCTCTAAGCATTTGAACATCAGGTAAATAAATATGCCGCAACTAATTGAAAATAAAGGGCATCCAAGTTATTGAGAAGTTACTCAAAAATTACCGAACATACCTTTTTTCGCCTGGAAAAGCCACTAAAGCCTCCGACACCAGTCCCTTGCAAACTTGAAGAAAAATTCTCTCTTGTGACATCTATAGGTGATGTGCCGGACCTGTCCCGAAAGAGAATGCCTTTTTGCTCCCGTCATAACACACCAAAACCATACGCTTGTTTTTATGCAATATATTCCACTACAGTCCGGGCTGTCCGCAATCCGCCCTCAATAAATCCCTGATAATCCGAATAGGCCTCGCCGCAGATATGGATATTTTTGTCAGCAAAAGATACTCCTGAAAGTGCAAAGCGTGTCAGTGTATCTATGGCCTCCTCAATTTTCACTCCCGGCTTCCAGATATGGCATCCGGCTTCAAATGGTTCCCGGCTCCAGTCATGGATTCCGAAACAAGTAACAGCATTCTTTTGCGCAGCTTGTTCCCGAGGATCCGTAATTCCGGGATTACGGCTCAAGTACTGCACATAGCAGTCAAGCAAGCGTTCATCCTGATTGAGTTCTGCCTGAAAATGAGAGAATGTTTTGACAAAAGGCTTCCAGTAGTTCATTGACGGTTCTTCGCCGTACATCATCACCATACCCCGTTTTTCCTTGCCTGTCGCGCGATAATAGTAATGAAGCTCACGAGTGGGAACCGATGATGCCCGGGTTTGAGGAGGTGTGTTGGCATCCCACCAGGGATCTTTGGTAACAAAAAAGCATTTTACCAGTGGGATAGGAATGACAGCATCGATGGCCTGCTGCACGGAATCTGGAAAGACGTGCATCAAATGCCGTAAAGGGCTCCAGGGAAGAGCCAGAACGACGTGGCGGGCAAGCACAATTAAACGTTGTCCGGATTGGGTTTTGAATTCAAGAAGAATGCGCTTCCCGGCTCCCGGTTTAAGGGATAGCAAACGATGATTCAGATAGAGGGGAATTGGTTCAGGTGCAAGGGACCCCAGTGTTTTGACAAGTCCCGTGATAAGGGCTTCAGTCCCCTGCCTGATGCCCACAAGTTTATCACGAGGATGCAAGCCTCGCAACCAGAAGATAATCCATTCCGCCGCATTGGGATTCTGGTGAATTACATGATAAAACGTGCCATAATCAATAATTTTCTTGAGGACTTTATGACTCAATACCTTGCTTAGCACGTTCCAAAAACCTGTTGCGTACAGCGGTTCCCCTTCAAACGTCAATTCATTCCTGACCAGTCTATAAAAATTTTCATCGAGAGTTGCCCACCACTCTTCGTGCCGGGGATCGCAGGGATCATTCAAATCGCCGCCGCTTTTTTGTAAGATCCGCAGGATTCCCAAGCGTAACAGGTCAAGTGTATTCAGCAGATGTGGGGTTTCGGCCGTTGTTGCCTTGCGGGATTCATTCTCTTCCAGGTCAAAAAGCGATTCAGGATCGGTGGCCGGTGTGTATGGGGGAAAGTAAGAGGTT
>JAFDHS010000003.1 GCA_019308655.1 Deltaproteobacteria bacterium | reverse complement strand
ATTGACTCATTTATTCCGGAGCCTGTGCGTGACATAGAAAAACCCTTTCTGATGCCCATAGAGGATGTTTTCAGTATATCGGGTCGTGGAACGGTTGTAACGGGTCGTGTGGAACGAGGCATAGTTAGAGTTGGTGATGCTGTTGAAATCGTTGGAATTCGTGAGACAACTAAAACGGTTTGTACCGGTGTCGAGATGTTCAGAAAACTTCTTGATGAAGGTCGTGCCGGAGATAACGTCGGTCTTTTGATGCGAGGTATAAAGCGGGAGGAAGTGGAACGTGGTCAGGTTGTGGCAGTTCCGGGCACCATTAAGCCTCACACCAAGTTTAAGGCTGAGGTGTATGTCCTGAGTAAGGAAGAAGGGGGGCGTCATACGCCGTTTTTCTCAGGATACAGGCCTCAGTTCTTTTTCAGAACAACAGACGTGACCGGTATTTTGACATTGCCGGAGGGTGTAGAGATGATCATGCCCGGCGATAACATAACGATCATTGGTGAGCTTATCGCTCCGATTGCAATGGAGAAGGAGCTGAGGTTTGCGATTAGAGAAGGCGGTCGAACTGTCGGAGCCGGTGTGGTAATTGAAATAATTGAATAAAAGGGCGAAGGAGTCTGCTGGTGAGAGTGATTGTAACCCTTTCATGTAACGAATGCAAAAGAAAAAATTATACCACTACCAAGAATAAAAGGACAACGCCGGATAAACTTGAATTTAAAAAGTATTGCAGATTCTGTAAGCGCCATACTCAGCACAGGGAGACAAAATAACCCCTTGCTTTTTCTCCTCTTTTCGGTTGAAAGATAAGGGGGGAGAGACCATTTAGATACTATACAGGCCAGTAGCTCTAATTGGTAGAGCGCCGGACTCCAAATCCGGATGTTGGGGGTTCGAATCCCTCCTGGCCTGCCAAAATATTTTGTAAGTCAAGGGTTTAAAAGGGACAAGTCTTAAAGGGACTATTGCATTGTCCAATCTAAAAATTAGGGTTCTGTATAGTAAAAATTATTGACGCACGGTGTAGATTGAAATTTGTTTGCCCTAAAATTAAGCTATGACAATGCACTAGTCTTATAAGGAATAAAAGGATTTTCCTTTTATTCCTTTAATTTTGCCTTTCTTAGTTTAGGAGTATGATGGGACGACTACAACGGAAAAAAAATGCAAATCATAAAAGGAAAATAGAAACTGCCGACCCTGTTACCCAACAGGCAAAAAAAGATGCCGGCAATAAAAAGACGGTGTCGGTTGCTGGTTTTCCCAAAGACATAAAAAAAAAACAGACTTTTGCAGTAAATCAACAAAGGAATAATTACCTGGATAAGGCCATACTCTTCTTGAGGGAAGTCAAGATAGAGCTTAAAAAAGTGATTTGGCCTTCACGCAAACAGGCTATCGGGTCAACCGTTGTTGTTATTATGCTTGTTGTTGTAATATCACTCTTTCTCGGGATGGTTGACTGGGGACTGTCAAGTCTGGTCAGTATATTTATTAATCCGGGCAGTTCTTGATTAAATTAGGAGAATCAAAGAGTGGCTCTTAAATGGTATGTTATCCATGTTTATTCAGGGTTTGAGTATAAGGTCAAAGCATCCTTGGAAGAGCGAGCAGCTACATCTCCTCATCCGGAAAAATTTGGTACGATACTTGTGCCGACAGAACAGGTGGTTGAACTTGTAAAAGGCAAAAGGAAGGAATCGTCCCGTAAGTTTTATCCCGGATATATTCTTGTCCAAATGAAATTAGATGATGAAACTTGGCATATAGTAAATAATACTGCTAAGGTTACCGGCTTTTTGGGCGGTCGGGATAAACCGGCTTCGATTTCAGATGAAGAGGCGGCACAAATCCTGAACCGTATGGAGGCCGGGAAAATGAAACCCCAGCCAAAGTTTTCTTTTGAACCGGGTGATAGCGTTCGTGTAACCGACGGACCTTTTACAAATTTTAACGGAACCGTTGAAAAGGTTAACCCTGAAAAGGGAAAGATAAAGGTGCTGGTAAGTATTTTTGGGCGTGCAACGCCGGTGGAACTGGATTTTGTACAAGTGATAAAGCTATAGAATTTGGGAGTAAAGAGGGAAAATGGCAAAGAAAGTTATTGCACTAATAAAACTGCAGGTTATGGCTGGCAAGGCTAACCCGTCTCCTCCGATTGGTCCTGCTTTGGGACAGCACGGCGTTAATATAATGGACTTTTGCAAGGCTTTTAATGCCAGGACTGCAAATGATGAGGGGATGATTATACCTGTTGTTTTAACGGTTTATCAGGATAGATCTTTTACATTCATTACTAAAACGCCGCCTGCATCCGTACTTTTAAAAAAGGCTGCAAAAATAGCCAAAGGTTCTGGTGAACCCAATCGTCTTAAAATCGGCAAAGTTACCCGTGAGCAGCTGGAAAGCATTGCAAATCAGAAAATGGCTGATTTAAATGCCAATGATTTGGACGCTGCCTGCAAAATAGTTCAAGGCACAGCCAGAAGTATGGGGATTGAAGTCGTCTAAAGTGAAAAGGAGTGAGTAAAAAAGATGCCGAAGCGGGGAAAAAAATATACGGAATCAAGAAAAAAGTTGAATAGCCAAACACGATATGACTTTGTAGAGGCCGTAAAGATAACTCTTGATTCGTCTTATACTAAATTTGATGAAACTGTAGATGTTGCCGTTCGACTTGGCGTCGATCCAAGACGAGCAGACCAAATGATTCGTGGGACAGTTGTCTTGCCTAACGGACTTGGCAAGGATGTTAAAGTTCTCGTATTTGCCAAGGGTGAGAAAGAAAAAGAAGCGCTTGATGCGGGTGCGGATTTTGCAGGTCACGAAGACTTGATTCAAAAGGTTAAAGACGGCTGGTTCGGCTTTGACAAGGCTGTTGCTACACCTGACGTTATGGGGGATGTAGGTAAGATCGGAAGATTACTTGGACCCAGAGGCCTTATGCCGAATGCGAAAACGGGAACGGTGACATTTGATGTTGCAAAAGCTGTTCAGGAACTCAAAGCCGGCAAGATTGATTTTAAGGTTGAGAAGGCTGGTATCGTTCATGTCCCTACCGGTAAGGTTTCATTTGGGGTCGATAAGATTATTGAGAATGTATCCGCTTTTATAGAAAAAATAGTGCGCATGAAACCGGCCGCAAGTAAAGGAACATACTTAAAAAGCATCTCTATTTCAACTACCATGGGCCCGGGTATTAAAATTGACCCGGCCTTTGCCAGGGATCTTTCTAAGTAGTCGCTGCATTTTTGTTACGTATAGTTGTATAAATTTACCCCAAGCTAAACCTTTTAACCCATCCAGCTGATTATACAGATAAAAATTTAATAGCTGTTTTTGCCTTTTAGTGATTTTTTAATATTGTACATCCGATAAGCTCAGATGTACAATTTTTGTATTTTGCATAATATCCTGTCAAAGACCGTAGGTTTTCTTTCTCCGTTATATATTTAACGGGGGGGGTGTTTAATCGGATTGCCGGCCTACCGAGACAGTCTCTTTTTTATAAAGTGTTTGCCTCCGGTTTTTTACAGCTTGAGAAAGGGGGTGTAATTAAATTTGAATCTGACCGAAAAGAAAAATATCGTAGAACAACTCCACGATAATTTATCAAGATCGACGACAGTAATCCTTAGCGATTACAAAGGCCTTGATGTTTCGATAATTAATGATTTGCGCAGAAAGCTCAGAGAATCCGATGTTGAATTTAAGGTGGTAAAAAATACCTTATTGGGTATAGCTTCCCAGGATACGGATGTTTCCCTGATCAAGGACTATTTCAAAGGTCCTAACGCAATTGCTTTGAGTTTTGATGATCCTGTTGCTCCGGCAAAGATTTTGTCCGAGTTTGCAGAAAAACACGAGAAACTTGAAATTAAAGTCGGTGTCATGAACGGTAAAGTTCTTGACTTAAGCGCTATTAAGGCCCTTTCGTCACTACCGTCTCGTGAGGTTCTTCTGGCGCAGGTACTTTCGGCCATGAACGGTGTTCCGACAGCGTTTGTAAGAGCTTTGAGTAATGTGCCGGAGAGACTGCTGAATGTGCTTCAGGCAATAAAGGATAAAAAAGAAGCCGCATAAATTATAAATATTATCCTTGATTGAAATATATCTGAACATAAGAAAATTTGATAAAGTAGAACTGGAGGAAGAAGAAGATGGCTGATATTACCAAAGATGACGTAATTGAATTTATTGCAAACATGTCGGTATTGGATCTTTCCGAGCTTGTTAAGGAGCTTGAAGATAAATTTGGCGTTTCTGCGGCAGCTCCCGTTGCAATGATGGCTGCAGGAGTTCCGGGTGAAGCCGGTGGTGCAGCTGCAGAAGAGAAGACCGAATTCGATGTCATCTTGACCGCTGTCGGTGATAAGAAGATTGGGGTTATCAAGGAAGTACGTGCAATTACCGGACTCGGACTCAAAGAGGCTAAGGCCCTGGTAGACGCTGCTCCTAATCCTGTTAAAGAGGGTATCGCCAAGGAAGATGCTGAAAAGATTAAAGCGCAGCTTGAAGAAGCCGGAGCTCAGGTTGAATTAAAGTAGTCTGGGATATCAAAAAATACGGATTTTCCCAATTACTTTAGAACACGGATAGCACGATGCTCTTTTTAAAAGAGCATCGTGCTGTATTGTGTTCTTTGTGTTTTGTTTTTTTAATTTGAAAGTCTTTGTTACTTAGAGTTTTGCATAACCATCCTTATTGCCCGATTCTTTGCCTTGTAGTCAAATTTTAACCCTCAAATCATTAAATACATTCATGGGGTTAGAAAATTAGTCTCTCCTGAATTCGAAATAAAATTGAAGGTTATGCAAGGCGCTGACGTGAAAGATAATTTTAGGTTATTTTTTTAATTAAATAAAGATTTTCGATAGTTAAGTCTATATCGAATTTTATTTTTATGACATTAGCAGAATCGTGAAACGGATTAATCAAGGTTATCCTTGAAAAGCTGTTTTTGCAATTCCAAAAAATATATTGGAGATTTCATGTCGGGAATGCCTTTGGCGAATAAGCGTATAAGGAAAAATTTCGGCAAGATAAAAAAAATTGTTGAAATACCTAACCTCATTGGGATGCAGCGGGAATCTTATAACCGTTTTCTGCAAATGGATGTTCCCCCGGAAAAACGGAAAAATACGGGTCTTCAGGCTGTGTTTTCGTCTGTCTTCCCAATAAAGGATTTTACCGGGAGTGCCTCCCTTGAATTTGTATCATACGATTTTGACGAGGTGAAGCATTCTGTAAAAGAGTGCATACACAGCGGTATGACTTATGAAGTCCCTGTACGGATACGGGTCAGGCTGGTTGTATATGATATTGATAAAGAGAGTGGAACATCTAACATTCATGATATAAAAGAGCAGGAAATCTATTTTGGAACCCTGCCTCTGATGACCCGAAAAGGTACATTTATTATAAATGGTACTGAACGGGTTGTTGTCAGCCAGCTCCACCGTTCATCAGGAGTTTTTTTTGATCATGACAAGGGGAAAACGCATTCAAGCGGCAAGATAATTTATAGCGCCAGAATTATCCCTGTACGGGGGTCATGGATTGATATGGAGATTGACCCCAAAGATATTGTTTACATAAGAATCGACAGACGGCGGAAGTTTCCCGTTACTCTTCTTTTTAAGGCTTTCGGCTATACGAATGAAGATCTTCTTGCCTATTTTTACAAAACAGAGAAATTAACTGTTCATGACAAGACCTTTTTCAGGAAAGTCAACGAAGATTATCTGAAAGGGGTGCGAGCCAACTATGATATTTCAGATCCTGAAACCGGTGAAATTATAGTTAAAAAAGGCCGGATGTTTACAAAGCGGTCTATAAAACAGTTGCAATCTTCCAATATAGAAAAAATCCCGATAAATAAGGAAGATCTTGTTGACAGGGCTTTTGCCTCAACAATAGTTGATCCCCAAACTCAAGAGCCTCTTGTAAGGAGCGCCGATCTTGTTGACGAAGACGCGCTTTCGAGGTTAAGCGATGCCGGCATAAATGAATTCAACCTGCTTTTTGTAGACAGCGCGTACAGTACGGACTCAATACGAAAAACACTTCTGCTTGATAAAGTCGAGACAAAAGAAGATGGGCTTATCGACATATACAGAAGGCTCAGACCCGGAAATCCTGCTACACCTCAGGTAGCCCAGGATTTTATTGATCATCTTTTTTTTAAGCCGGCCTATTATGATCTTTCTAGTGTAGGTCGTCTGAAGATGAACCATCGCTTTGGAATAAAATCGCCTCTGGATTTAACCACACTAAGGAAAGAGGATATCCTTCTTACGGCAAAGACTCTTGTGGAACTCAGGGATTCTCAGGGGGTTGTCGATGATATTGATCACCTCGGAAACCGAAGGGTTCGCGCTGTTGGTGAGCTTTTAGAAAATCAGTATCGTATTGGTCTGGTACGTATGGAAAGGGCCATCAAAGAGCGGATGAGCATGCAGGAGGTGGATGCTCTGATGCCACATGACTTAGTTAATCCAAAGCCGGTTTCCGCTGTTGTAAAAGAGTTTTTCGGAACAAGTCAGTTGTCCCAGTTTATGGACCAGACGAATCCGCTTTCGGAAACAACCCATAAACGCCGTTTAAGTGCTCTCGGGCCCGGCGGTCTTACGCGGGAACGTGCCGGTTTTGAAGTAAGGGATGTCCATCCGTCCCATTACGGCCGTATTTGTCCCATTGAAACTCCTGAAGGTCCTAATATCGGTCTTATTGTTTCTCTTTGTACGTATGGACGAGTAAATGAATATGGTTTCATTGAAACGCCGTACCGCAGTGTTAAGGACGGAATCGTCTCCAATGAAGTTAAGCTTCTTAGCGCTTTTGAGGAAAAGGAACACCCCATTGCCCAGGCCAATGCACCTATTGATGAAAAAAATCGTTATGTCAATTCACTTGTGACTTCACGTGTTGGTGGGGAGTTCATGATGATGAGCCGGGATGATATTGAACTTATGGATATTTCTCCCAATCAGCTGGTTAGTGTTTCTGCTTCTCTTATACCATTTTTGGAAAATGACGATGCAAACAGGGCCCTTATGGGGTCAAACATGCAGCGTCAGGCGGTTCCTTTGACCCAAAGCAGATCTCCTTTGGTGGGTACCGGTATTGAGAGCGTTGTTGCCAAGGATTCCGGAGTAACCATAGTTACGGAAAGGGACGGCCGTGTTGTTTATGTAGATGCATCTCGTATCGTTCTTAAGCACAATCCGGTGGTCGATGAAGATGATGAAAGTCCTGTGACGATTTATAACCTTTCAAAGTTTATTCGTTCGAATCAGAATACGTGTTTCAATCATCGACCCATCGTCAAAAAAGGTCAGCTGGTTAAGGCAGGTGAAGTGCTGGCTGACGGCCCATCAACGGAAAAGGGAGAACTCGCTTTAGGCAAAAATGTAACTGTGGCATTTATGCCCTGGGGTGGTTATAATTTTGAAGACTCGATTCTGGTAAGTGAAAGACTTGTCAGGGACAGTGTATTTACTTCTGTCCATATTGAAGAGTTTGAAGTTCTATCCAGGGATACCAAACTCGGAAAAGAAGAGATTACGAGGGATATCCCAAATGTCGGAGATGAAGCTTTAAAAAATCTTGATGAAAGTGGCATAATAAGACTGGGTGCTGAAGTCGTTCCTGGTGATATACTTGTGGGCAAGATAACCCCTAAGGGCGAAACCCAGCTTTCACCGGAAGAAAAGCTTCTTCGTGCCATTTTTGGCGAAAAGGCCGGCGATGTAAAAGATACTTCTCTGCGTGTACCTCCGGGTGTTGAAGGGGTGGTTATCGATGCAAAAGTATTCTCCCGGCGGGGTATAGCAAAGGATGATCGTACCCGCCTGATCGAGGATAAAGAAATTCGGGCATTAGAGAATGACAGAGATGATAAGCTTAAACTAATTGAAGAAACGGTTCGCACCCGACTCGAAGAATTATTAATTGGCCAAGAGTCTTCCCTGCCTTTAAAAAAAGGCAAAAATATCTTAATTCCAAAAGGTGTTGTAATAGATAAGACGACCCTTGCCGAAATTCCGACTTCTCTGCTTGAGGGGATTGTATTAAAAGACTCGGCTCTGACGGAAAGCGTGCATGAAATTCTTGGACGCTACAGGGAACAATGCGATGTTTGCAGATTGGGTTTTGAAGATCGCGTCAGACGTTACGAAAGGGGTGATGACCTTCCTCCGGGCGTAATAAAGTTGATCAAGATCTATGTCGCAATGAAACGGATATTGTCGGTAGGTGATAAGATGGCGGGGCGTCATGGTAACAAGGGCGTCGTATCCCGAATTCTTCCACAGGAAGATTTGCCTTATTTTGAAGATGGATCAACGGTTGATATGGTCCTTAACCCTTTAGGTGTGCCTTCCAGGATGAACGTCGGCCAGATTCTGGAAATTCATTTGGGGCGTGCCGCAAAAGTCCTTGGCGATCAAATTTCTGCACTGATTGAAGAGAAGAAAACCGATGAACTCAGAGAAAAATTAAAACGGGTATTCTCAGCATCGTCGGATCACGATATGATAGCCGGCCTCGACGATAAACAGATGATTGATTTTGCAGGAAATTATAAGGAGGGTGTCCATATGGCGACTCCTGTTTTTGACGGCGCAAAAGAGGAAGAAATCAAAACGCTTCTATCCGAAGCTGGGGTTTGTATTTCCGGCCAGGCGACTTTGTTTGACGGTCGTAGCGGAGAACCTTTTGATGGACAGATTACCGTTGGCACAATGTATATGCTGAAGCTTCATCATCTTGTTGACGACAAGATACATGCCCGATCCATTGGCCCTTATTCTCTCGTGACCCAGCAACCTCTTGGTGGTAAGGCCCAGTTTGGAGGACAGCGTCTTGGTGAAATGGAGGTTTGGGCCATGGAGGCTTATGGAGCGGCGTATGCACTGCAGGAGTTTTTAACCGTAAAGTCGGATGATATGGCGGGTAGAACTCGTATGTACGAAAAGATTGTCAAAGGTCAAAACGTACTTGAACCGGGTTTGCCCGAGTCTTTCAGAGTCCTGACAAAGGAATTGCAGAGCCTGGGATTAGATATAAACCTTATTGAAGGAAAAAAGTAAGGAGACGTTTTTGGAAACTCTATACGATTTCTTTGCCAAACCAACGGATCCAAGACTTTATGAAGGGGTTCGGATTGCACTGGCCTCCCCGGAACAGATTCGGCAGTGGTCATACGGGGAGATAAAAAAGCCGGAAACAATTAATTACAGAACGTTCAAACCGGAGCGTGATGGTCTTTTCTGTGCTAAAATTTTTGGTCCGACCAAGGACTATGAATGTAACTGCGGCAAATATAAGCGGATGAAGCACAGAGGGGTTATTTGTGAAAAATGTGGGGTTGAGGTCATTCAGTCCAAAGTGCGAAGAGACAGGCTGGCGCACATTGATCTTGCAACCCCTGTGGGACATATATGGTTTTTAAAAAGCCTTCCGAGCAAGCTGGGGAATCTGTTGGACATAACGCTGAAAAATATGGAAAAGGTTCTTTATTTTGACAGCTATATTGTTATCGATCCAAAGGATACCGGGCTTACTCATGGCCAGCTTATATCTGAAGATAAATATAATGAAGCACTTGAACTTTATGGGCCTAACTTTGAAGTGGGGATTGGCGCCGAGGCTGTCAAGGTTCTCTTGGACCAGATTGATCTTGACGAAATATATAAGGAGTTGCGGCTTGAAATTCAAGCTACAGGTTCTATTGCAAAGCGAGCCAAGCTTTCCAAACGTCTCAAAATCGTAGATGCATTCAGAAATTCCGGGGTTGATCCTGCCTGGATGATCATGGATGTAATCCCTGTTCTTCCACCTGATTTGCGACCTTTAGTTCCTCTTGAGGGTGGAAGGTTTGCCACTTCAGATCTTAATGACCTTTATCGTCGTGTTATTAACCGTAATAACCGATTAAATCGTCTTGTTGAATTAAAGGCTCCTGATATCATTGTGAGAAACGAAAAAAGAATGCTTCAGGAGGCAGTGGACGTTCTTTTTGACAACGGCCGACACGGCAGGGTCGTTACAGGAACCAATAAAAGGCCATTAAAATCTCTCAGTGATACGTTAAAAGGCAAGCAGGGGCGTTTCCGCCAAAATCTTCTTGGAAAGCGTGTTGACTATTCAGGTCGTACCGTTATTACGGTCGGACCGGATCTCAGGCTTCACCAGTGCGGTCTTCCCAAAAAAATGGCTTTGGAACTGTTTAAGCCTTTTGTTTATCATCGTCTGGAAGAAAAGGGATTTGTATCTACCGTAAAAAGTGCCAAAAAAATGGTGGAGCGGGAAATCCCGGAAGTCTGGGATACCTTGGATGAAGTTGTAAAGGAGTATCCGATTCTTCTCAATCGTGCCCCTACACTTCATCGTCTCGGCATTCAGGCTTTTGAACCCGTATTGATAGAAGGTAAGGCATTGCAGCTTCATCCTCTTGTTTGCACTGCTTTTAATGCCGACTTCGATGGGGACCAGATGGCGGTGCATGTACCTCTTTCGGTTGAATCACAGATCGAGGCCCGGGTTTTGATGCTTTCGACCAACAATATTCTTTCGCCTTCAAACGGGAATCCCATTATTGTACCTACGCAGGATATCGTCCTGGGTATTTATTATATGACCCAGGTGATTTCAGGTTCTATAGGTGAGGGCAGGCGTTTTGCGAATTCAGATGAGGTGAGGTCTGCATATGATTCCGGAGTCGTTGATCTTCATGCAAAAATTATCGTTCGTATGAACCACAAAAGAGTGGAAACGACCGTTGGACGTATGCTTTTGTGGGAAATTATACCCAACAATATCTTCCCCGTATTTCGCCATATCATGGTTTCTAACAAAAAAGATGCAAATGCTGTTATTGATAAAATCAATGCCGGGGTATCTTTTATAGATATGGTAGATAAATATTCTCAAAGTGTTGATGAAGAGAATAAAGGAAATCTGGGACTCCTTAAAAAAAATGAATTCAAGAGAATATTTGATGTTGATGAGGCAGATCTCGATCATATTTTTTCTCTTGAACAAAAAGAGTGCAGCAACATTATTCATACAGGTGGCAATTATCACCTGTTTGAAGTAACTGAGAAGCGAACTGAGATACCTTTTGATATGGTGAACAAGGTTTTGTCCAAAAAGGCGTTGGGTGATTTTGTTGATTATGCTTACAGAAATTTGGGACCTAAAGGAACGGTTATCCTTTCGGACAGACTAAAGGATATAGGTTACAAGTATTCAACATCAGGAGGACTTTCCATCTCCATTGACGCGATGATTATTCCTGATTCCAAACGGGATATTATCAATGATGCAGAAAAAAAGGTTTCGGAAATTGGTGCCCAGTATACCGAGGGGCTTATTACCCAAGGGGAAAAATATAATAAAGTCGTGGATATCTGGGCAAAGGCAACGGATGATATTGCCAATGCGATGATGGAAGCCATGAAGAAACCTGCTGCTGCAGTAAAAGAACGTGTATCATCGAATAAAAATGATGACGTCAATAGGCGAGAGCGAATAAATCCTATATTCATGATGGCGGATTCCGGTGCCAGGGGCAGCAAGGACCAGATGCGTCAGCTTGCGGGGATGCGTGGTCTTATGGCAAAACCTTCGGGAGAGATAATTGAAACGCCTATTACGGCTAACTTCAGGGAGGGATTGACGGTTCTTCAATATTTTATCTCAACCCACGGTGCAAGGAAAGGCCTTGCCGATACGGCTTTGAAAACTGCCAATTCAGGATATCTGACCAGACGCCTTGCGGATGTTGCACAGGATTGCAGCGTAATGGAACAGGACTGCGGTACAATGATAGGCATAGAGGTTGAGGCGCTGATGGAGGGTGGAGAAGTTATTCAGCCTCTGAGAGATCGTATTCTTGGCCGTGTAGCTCTGGAGGCTATCATTGATCCTTTTACGGATGAGGTTATTGTTGAGGTCGGCGAGGAGATTGATGAGGCTGCTTTAAAACTGATTGATAATGCCGGAATAACGAGCGTAAAGATTAGATCCGTTTTAACATGTAAGACTCCCTACGGTGTTTGTGTTAAATGTTACGGTCGGGATCTTTCCCACGGAAAGCCTGTTGAAATGGGCCAGGCCATAGGAATTTTGGCTGCGCAATCTATTGGTGAACCGGGCACTCAGTTGACTATGCGTACCTTCCATATCGGCGGAACAGCCAGTCGTAGAGTTGAACAGGCGGATATTAAGGCCAGAACGGAAGGAACTGTTAAGTTCGGTGATCTTAACGTCGTGTTAAGTGATGAAAAATATTTTGTGGTAATGAACCGTAGAGGCGGTGAGTTTTCAATTGTCGGTGATAAGGATCGGGAAAGAGAAAAGTGCCCCGTAATTTACGGTACTCATGTTTTGGTAAAAGAGGGTCAGAAGGTCAAATCCGGAGATTTGCTTGCAACATGGGATCCCTTTACGACACCAATTATCACGGAGGTTGACGGGACAGTAAAATTTGGTGATATTGCAATCGGTAAAACCATGCAGGAAAAACTGGATCCTGTAACCGGTAAGTCGAGTCGGACTATTATTGAAGGGAAAATTTCCGATGTGCGTCCCAGGATTTCAATCAAAGACGAAGAAGGGAAAACAGTTTTGATCCCCGGCACTTCGGGGTTAGCTCGTTATGTGCTGCCTGTAGGTGCCATATTGTTGGTTGAAGAGGATGAAAGCGTTAAAGCAGGTGATGTTATAGCCAAACTGCCTCGTGCAACCACCAAAACCAAGGATATTACCGGAGGTCTCCCCAGAGTTGCTGAACTGTTTGAAATCCGCAAACCCAAAGAAGTTGCCGTTTTGAGTGAAATTGACGGATATGTTTCTATCGCAAAAGCCGCGACAAAAAAGGGAAAACAGAAAGTAACGGTTGTGCCGGTAGACGTGGGTGAAAAAAAAGAATACCTTATAGCCCGTGGAAAGCATATAAGTGTATATGAAGGGGATTATGTCAGAGCGGGTGAGCCGCTTGTAAGCGGTTCGGCGAATCCTCAGGATATACTGAACATCAAGGGTGAAGTTGCATTGGCACGTTATCTTGTCGATGAAGTTCAGGAAGTGTACCGCTTGCAGGGCGTACGCATAAACGACAAGCATATAGAGGTAATTGTGCGGCAGATGATGAGGCGTGTGAAGATCCTTGAAGTTGGAGATACGGATTTTATTGCTGATGAACAGGTGGATAGAATCCGTTTTGCACAGGTAAATAGAGCAGTGATGGAAAAAGGAGGGAGTCCTGCAGAGGGGGAGCCTCTTATTCTGGGAATAACAAAAGCTTCTCTGAGTACCGATAGCTTTATTTCAGCCGCTTCGTTCCAAGAGACGACAAAAGTCCTTACCGATGCCAGTATTGCCGGTAAAGTTGATTATCTGAAAGGTCTGAAAGAGAATGTGATCATGGGGAGGCTCATTCCTGCAGGAACCGGTTCTCCTCTGTATCAGGATCTCGAGGTTGATTCGAATGTTTCACTTTAAGGCAGAGCGGATCATCCGGTTTTTATAAAAGTACTTGACAATGAGAAACGATATGTATAAGGTATCTCATTTTGCCGATGGGTACGCATATGAATATAAAAGGAGCCAGAACGAAAAAATGCCGACGATTAACCAGCTAGTAAGAAAGGGAAGAAAGCGGATAAAGAAGAAGACAAACACTCCTGCGTTAAAAAGCTCTCCCCAAAAAAGAGGGGTTTGTACTCGGGTGTATACCTCAACGCCCAAAAAACCTAACTCCGCGTTGCGTAAGGTTGCGAGAGTAAGATTGACTACCGGTGTAGAAGTTACGGCATATATTCCCGGCATAGGGCATAACCTTCAGGAACATTCCGTGGTTTTAGTCCGTGGAGGTCGTGTGAAGGATTTGCCTGGTGTAAGATATCATATTGTAAGGGGTACTCTGGATACGCTTGGCGTTGACGATCGAAGACAGGGCAGGTCGAAGTATGGGGCAAAGAAGCCCAAATAAAGTTTCTTTAAATTCGATCCGCCCAAATACGATTTGGGGTGAAATCCGATTTCGATATTAATATATTCTATATGTATAATTTATAGTGATGGTGTGATGTATGCCTAGAAGAAGAGAGGTTCCCGAACGAATTATTGTACCTGATTCCAAATACAACAGTAAGCTTGTTTCAAGGTTTATCAGTTGTATCATGCGTGACGGAAAAAAAAGTACGGCAGAAAAAATTATTTACGAAGCATTTGATATTTTAGAACAGAAGACAGGCGAATCTCCGCTTAAAAAGTTTGAACTTGCCGTAGAGAATGTAAGGCCGATGATAGAAGTCAAATCGCGACGGGTAGGCGGTTCAACATATCAGATTCCTACCGAGATAAGGCCGGCCCGCCGAACGGCTTTGGGGATCAGGTGGATTATAAGTTTCGCCGGTAAGCGGCCTGAAAAGACAATGGCCCGAAAGCTTGCAGGAGAGTTTTTGGATGCTGCCAATCAAAAGGGTTCTTCTATGAAAAAGAGAGAAGATGTCCATAAGATGGCGGATGCAAACAAGGCCTTTGCTCATTTTAGATGGTAGGCTTGTTATCAGGTGCGGAGTTTGAAAACTGATTTGTCATAAATAATTGTACTTTATACTTACTATAAGTATATTGATACCTGGTTTTACGGACTGGCAAATTTTTATATTTTATAAATTGATTTTTTTGCAAATTAAGGTGTCCTTTTCAAGGGGAGGGCGAAAGATATGGCTAAGGAAAAATATGAGCGAACCAAGCCGCATGTAAACGTAGGCACTATAGGTCACATTGATCATGGAAAGACGACTTTGACGGCGGCGATTACAAAACTTATGGCTATGAAGGGCGGTGGTGAGTTTGTTCCGTTTGATCAGATAGACAAGGCTCCTGAAGAAAGAGAGCGTGGCATAACC
>JAFDHS010000221.1 GCA_019308655.1 Deltaproteobacteria bacterium | reverse complement strand
CCCATTGCTCACTGGGTGTGGGGCGGTGGATGGATGGGGGATATGGGTGCCCTTGATTTTGCCGGCGGAAATGTCGTTCATATCAACGCAGGGGTTGCAGGGCTTGTCCTCTCTCTGGTTCTTGGCAAACGAATAGGATACGGCAAAACGGCCATGTTTCCTTCAAGTGTTTCATTGACCGCTCTGGGTGCGGCCCTGTTGTGGTTTGGCTGGTTCGGCTTCAATGCCGGCAGCCAGCTTGCTGCGGACGGTGTTGCCGGTTCGGCATTTTTAGTAACAAATACCTCGGCTTCCATAGGGGCTCTTTCATGGATGTTTGCTGAATGGCATGTTAAGAAAAAACCGACGGTGCTGGGAATTGCTTCGGGAGCTGTTGCAGGGCTTGTTGCCATTACACCGGCTGCCGGGTTTGTCAACCTCCAGGCTGCCCTGGTAATAGGACTTATAGCCGGTTTACTCGGTTTTTACAGCGTTTCGATAATTAAACAAAAAATCGGCTATGATGATTCATTAGATGCATTTGGGGTACATGGGATATGCGGTATCTGGGGGGCCCTTGCAACAGGGATTTTTGCGAATCCGGCAATAACCGAGGGTGCGGCAGGGTTAATCTATGGAAATCCCAGGCAACTGTGGATTCAGTTTGTTTCAATCCTTGTCACAGCAATTTTTACAGCAGTCGGAACAATCATAATCGTGTATGTGACAAAGTTTATTACCGGAGGACTCAGGGTTAATTATGAAGATGAGATTGAAGGCCTTGACAACACAATACATGGGGAAAGAGCTTTTGAGATAGAATAATACCGATTAACGAATATTATTAAACAGGAGGATTCTAAGGATGACACCAAAAGAAGTATTGGAAATGGCAAAAGAGAATGGTGCAAAGGTTGTTGATATACGCTTTCTGGATTTTCCGGGTGTATGGCAGCATTTTACCGTACCCCTGAGTGAATTGGATGAATCCGCTTTTGAAGAGGGATTCGGTTTTGACGGTTCGAGTATTCGAGGATGGCAGCCGATTCATGCAAGTGATATGCTTGTGGTGCCGGATCCGACAACGGCAAAGATGGACCCCTTTTTTAAAGAACCGACTCTGGTCCTTATCGGAAAAATTCAGGACCCCCTTACCGGGGAGTCCTATAGTCGTGATCCACGATACATTGCCCAAAAGGCGGAAGCATACCTGAAAAGTACCGGGATCGGTGATACCGTATATTTTGGGCCTGAAGCGGAATTTTTTATTTTTGATGATGTCCGTTTCTCCTCTGGAACAAATTTTGCCTTTTATGAAGTTGATTCTGTTGAAGGGATCTGGAACAGCGGAAAAGAAGAATCCCCGAATCTCGCTTATAAACCCAGGCACAAGGAGGGATACTTTCCGGTTCCACCCATGGATAAATTTCAGGATATTCGGACTGAAATGCTTCTTGTTTTGGAAAGCCTTGGAATCGATGTTGAATGTCAGCATCATGAAGTGGCAACCGGCGGCCAGGCGGAAATCGATATGCGTTTCAAGCCGCTGGTCGAAATGGGTGATCAGCTCATGTGGTTCAAGTACGTTTTGAAAAACGTCGCTCATCGTTATAATCATACCGTGACCTTCATGCCGAAACCCCTCTTTGAAGATAACGGCACCGGAATGCATACCCATGTAAGTATATGGAATGAGGGAAAACCTTTGTTTGCCGGTGATAAATATGCCGGGGTTTCCCAGGAGGCGCTTTATGCAATCGGAGGGATACTCAAGCATTGCAAGGCCCTGTGTGCCTTTACCAACCCGACCACCAATTCCTACAAACGGCTTGTGCCCGGTTTTGAAGCCCCGGTGAATCTGGCTTACTCAAGCCGTAACCGGAGTGCGGCAATCCGTATACCGATGTATTCTGCCTCACCCAAGGCAAAACGGATAGAGTTCAGAACGCCGGATCCGTCCTGCAACGGCTATCTGGCATTTTCCGCCTTGCTGATGGCTGTCCTGGACGGTATTGAAAACAAGATTGATCCCGGTGAACCCCTTGATAAAAATATATATGATCTTCCGCCGGAAGAACTGGCCGGAATCGAGTCGGCGCCAGGCTCTCTGGAAGAAGCTCTTGCTGCATTAAAAGAAGATCATGAATTTTTGCTTAAAGGGGATGTCTTTACCAAAGATGTTATTGATACGTGGATTGAATACAAGACTGAAAAGGAGGTAAATGCGGTAAAATTACGACCCCATCCTCACGAATTTTTCCTTTATTTCGATATATAAAACTGATAATAAATTTTTTGATAAAAGCAGCAGCCCGCTTGATTTCAAGGCGGGCTGTTGTATTATGCAGTGCCTGAAAGAAAACTAACCAAAAGATGTTAAGCTGATTTCTCAAACAAAGATTCCGGGAATCTTACATTTTAACACTCTTTTATTAAATTGCCGATCACTCAAACAATTACGGATTTTGGTAGAAAGCGCTTTCATGAATAATCCATTTTATGTAGACGAATCAAAACCTTGGTTTCAATCACAAGCCGGGTGGCCTGAGCAAGTCCCTAAAAACTATGATTTCCCTGAGATATACGAAATGCTGGCTGAATCGGTAAAAAAATACCCTGATTCACCGGTTATGTGGTTTTTAGGTACTTTTATGAGCTTTCAGGAAATGGACAGCTATGTGAATGCTTTGGCCACCAGCCTCCACAAACTCGGACTGAAAAAGGGGGATGTTGTAGCTCTGGTTTTGCCCAATTCATTTCAATATGTCATTTCCTACTATGCCTGTGCCTCCTACTATGCCTGTGCCAGACTGGGACTTGTAGTGACGGGAGTCAATCCGACATATAAGCCGTATGAGGCGTTGCATCAGTTCAATATTACCGGCGTTAAAGCGGTCATCGTCATGGATGCGCTTTATGAGACTCTGATCGGGCGTATAATAGAGAAGTATCCTCTCCGGCACATCATCGTGACCGGCATTGTTGATCTGGTCAGGATGTCAAATTTCAGGAAATGGCTGGGTAAAAAGCTGAAAAAAATTCCAACGGGCCCTGTTCCCAAGGACGCGATCCATTACACGGATCTTTTGAATGTATCTCCCAGCGTACCGGAGGTTCGGATTTTTCCTGAAGATCCGGCCGCTTACCTGATGACCGCAGGGACTACAGGTGTGCCGAAAGCGGCTGTTTTGTCTCACTTCAATTGTGTTGCAAACGCCACGCAATGCGATCTCTGGATCTGGATGGGGGCCCATGGTTCCTGCAATGTGGGAGTTTTGCCGCTTTTTCATTCCTTTGCTATGACCGGTGTTATGAATACGGCCATCAAAAGTGGTATGTGGATGATGCTTTTCCCAAGACCCCCAAAAACAAAAGAACTTCTGAAGACTATTTGTGCCATTGCACCGGACCATGAAACCTATTTTTGCGGAGCCGAGGTTCTTTTTCAAAGAATAGCGGATTACCCGGATATCTCAAAATACTCCATCGCTAAAAAATTGAGAGCCTGTGTTTCCGGAGCCGGTCCCCTGCATCGCCCTGTACAGGAGCGATTTGAAAAGGTAACCGAAGCCATTATCATTGAGGCTTACGGTTTGACCGAAAGCTCGCCCGCTATATCTGCCGGGCCCTTGACAAATTACAGGATCACCGGCACAGCGGGCCTGCCTTTCCCGGGCACGGAATGGAAAATTATGGATATCGAAACCGGCACGCGTGAGCTTCCCCCCGGAGAAAATGGCGAAATAGTTGTAGCAGGTCCACAGGTCATGGTTGAGTATTTAAATAACCCCCGGGAGACCGCTGAGACCATCAGGGAATGGGATGGGAAACGGTGGCTGTTTACAGGGGACATCGGGTTTATGGACGAACATGGGCGCGTAACCATCAGTGACCGCAAAAAGCAGCTCATCAAGGTCAGAGGCTATTCGGTTTTTCCCAAAGAAGTGGAAGAACTGATAGGAAGGCACGAGGGAGTGGTCGAGGTCGCTGCAGCAGGTCTTCCGGACAGTAAAATGGGTGAAATCATCAAGGTTTGGGTAGTGATCAAGGACAACTGGAAGGGTAAGATCACTGAAAAAGAATTGAGGATCTGGTGTAAGGATAACATTACCCATTATAAGGTCCCGAAACTGATCGAGTTCCGTAAAGATCTGCCCAAGACGCTGGTGGGAAAGGTCATGCGTCGACAACTCATGGAGGCGGATCCCATATACAAGGCTTATTACAAAGACAAAAAAACAGAGCCCTGATTTGTTTACGGTCGATCCCGTTGTTACCGGAAAAGCCTATATCACGGGGATTCAGCAGTTCGTAGTCGATCCGAATGATCTTCTCAAGTACGGGTTTGTTGTGGGGCGATAGCTATTTTGTGCCTTTGTGAGTCACAAATCCGGATATCAGGAAGGAATTGAAATATGATGAGCAGATAGTCATCGGTCTTGAATCATGTTCACGAGATTTTTTATAGCCTCTTCTTGAACCTGGTTTTCTATTTTAAACTTAACTCCGAAGCCATATGGGCGAACATGGACAATTTCGCCACCGATTTTAAACGGTTTCACGAACTCCGGCGACATGAAGGACATTAATATCGATTGCCCTGCTGAAAATTTTTGATAAGTTTCGATGAATAGCCCACCCTCGTTAATATCTTGAATAAAATCTCGGAAATATTGACCTTCAACATTATAATCAATTATCATAAAAAAATTTTTCCGGTAACTTTGCCTTAATCCTTCCTTGCTGCTCTTGTCCAACGCTTTCAAAAGTTCTACCTGTTGATCCAAGGACATGTTTTTTATTCGTTCAATTAGTTGAGCCGTAACGCCGGATTTTTTTGTGAGTTGGCCGGAAATTTCCATTCTTATGTTCCCCGAAGATAAGCAAAATTGTTAAAACTTTCCGATTGAGACCAATGGAAATACTACTTTTTTGTCAACTATGGTGCGTTAGCAACACACTTTTTCTTTTATCACTATTGTTGCCTAATTTCAAGTAAGTATAATATAGGTTTAGAGTATGGTGGGTTATGGGGGTAAGGTATACTTTTGAGGTGCGCGGATTTTTGTTCAATAAAAAAAGGAATTAGATATAATCTAATTCCTTTATTTTTTGTGGCGGGAGCGACGAGACTCGAACTCGCGACCTCCGGCGTGACAGGCCGGCGTTCTAACCAAAACTGAACTACGCCCCCGTAATTGAAAGGTCTTTATGCTTAGATTTAAAAAAAATGGGCGGAACAGGGCTTGAACCTGTGACCCTCGGCTTGTAAGGCCGATGCTCTCCCAACTGAGCTACCCGCCCTGATTTAAAAAAACTTTAAAAATCAAAAGCAGGTTGTATCTACCAATCAGCAAAGATAATGTCAAGCGAAAAAAATAATTATTCAAATTATGTTATGCATAAAAATATAACAACTTGAAAAAAGCAGACAATTTTTTTGCGAAAAAAACATCCTCACCCAAAACGGTTTCTGCCAAAATTCAGAATATCCGGAAATCCATTTTGACTGCCAATTTATAACCCATATCAAAGATTCAAAGTGATAAATATTTTTGTCAAAGCGTTGGTGTCTGTATGTAGTGTTTAGGGGAGTCTAACTATATGTATGTTTTAAAAATTGTTTAATCAAAAGTTCTTGACAAGTATAAGGCTGAGTACTAAAAGAGACAAAAAAATATCTATCTGATTTAATAACAAAAAAATAGCTGTTTTTTATAAAAGTTATTTTAAGTTTATTTAATAATTTTAAATGGATATATAACAGTGGCCTGAGTTTGGGCATCTGTTTTTGTGTTATGGATCGTCATTAACGGCCGGAAAGGCGTTCTTTTTGGGCCGAGAAAATTATTACAACGCAAAATTAGGAGGTATTGTTTAAATGCCAAGTTTTGTAATTCAAGAGAAATGTGACGGATGTAAAGGTGGGGACAAGACCGCATGTATGTATATTTGTCCCAACGATCTGATGGTCTTGGATCCTAATGCCATGAAGGCTTACAACCAGGAACCCGATGCATGCTGGGAATGCTTTTCCTGTGTAAAAATATGCCCGACCCAGGCAATTGAAGTAAGGGGTTACTCAGACTTCGTACCGCTGGGAAGCAGCATTATGCCGATGATGGGTACTGAGGACGTTATGTGGACCTGTAAGTTCAGAAACGGTGTCGTCAAACGCTTTAAGTTCCCCATCCGTACAACTCCCGAAGGCTCTGCCAATGTCTATACAGATCTGAAAGGAAAGGATCTGGATTCCAACCGGCTGGCTACCGAAGAAGCAGAAGATGTGACCATGATAACACCGCTTGCCTTAGCTTAAGCGGAGCCGGTTTTTTTGAAGATTTGTTTAGATCTATAAATAGCTGATTTTATTCAAATTTTGAAATTTTGTATATTGTTTAAGGAGAATATAATATGGCATTACCAAATAAGCCTTTAGGTGAAATTAAGGCCCTAAAAGACCCGGAAGTCGAAGAGCGAGACGTTGATATTCTGATCGTCGGCGGTGGAATGGCTGCCTGCGGTACAGCATTTGAGATCAAAAAATGGGCCAAGGATGACGACAAAATTCTGCTGGTTGACAAGGCTGCCATGGAACGAAGCGGCGCCGTTGCCCAGGGACTTTCCGCTATTAATACCTATATCGGCGAGAATACCCCGGATGATTATGTCCGTATGGTTCGCAACGATCTGATGGGTATCGTTCGTGAAGACCTTATCTTTGACCTCGGCCGTCACGTTGACGATTCGGTCCATCTGTTTGAAGAATGGGGTCTCCCCATGTGGAAAAAAAGCGCCGACGACAAAACCCTTAACGGAAAAAAAGGCCAGAAAATGGGTACCTTGAAGTCAGGTGCCAAGCCCGTCCGTACAGGTAAATGGCAAATCATGATCAACGGCGAGTCCTACAAAAGAATCGTTTCCGAAGCTGCCAAACTTGCTCTTGGAGAAGAGAACATTCTGGAGCGTGTTTTCATCGTAGAGCTTCTCAACGACGCCAATACCGGTCAGATCGCCGGCGCAGTCGGTTTCTCCGTTCGTGAAAACAAAGTTTACGTCATTAAATGCAAGACCATGATGGTCGCTTGCGGTGGTGCTGTTAATATTTATCAGCCCCGCAGCGTTGGTGAGGGTAAAGGTCGTGCCTGGTATCCCGTATGGAACGCAGGTTCCACATATACCATGGCATTGAGAGCCGGTGCCGAGCTTTCCATGATGGAAAACCGTTTCACCCCGGCCCGTTTTAAAGACGGTTATGGTCCTGTCGGCGCATGGTTCCTCCTCTTCAAGGGAAGACTGCAGAATGCTCTTGGTGAGAACTATCTGGAATATGATGAAGTAAAGAAAGAACTTGAGAGCTATGCTCCTTACGGAACCGCAGCCATTACACCGACTTGTCTGCGTAACCATGTCATGCTGTTTGAGATGAAAGCCGGTCGCGGTCCCATCATCATGGACACCGTTACAGCCCTTAAGAATCTTGGCGAGACCATGGACAAGAAAGAGCTCAAGGAGCTTGAATCAGAAGCATGGGAAGACTTCCTTGACATGACCTGCGGCCAGGCCAACCTGTGGTGCGCAACCAACACAGAGCCTGAAAAGAAAAATTCCGAGATTATGCCGACCGAACCTTACCTCCTCGGCTCTCACTCAGGATGCTGCGGCATCTGGTGCTGTGGTCCGGACGAAGATTGGGTACCGGATTCATACAAATGGGATTACAAGGGTAAAGTCTACAACCGTATGACAACGATTCCAGGTCTGTTCACTGCTGGTGACGGCGTTGGCTGCTCCGGTCACAAGTTTTCTTCAGGATCTCATTACGAAGGACGTAGCGCTGCCAAACAAATGGTAAGATTCATCCGCAATAATGAAGATTTCACACCGACTCTTGCAGAAAGCACGCAGGAACTGGTGGACATGGTCTACAAGCCGGTCAGAACCTATCTTGAGAATTGCGAATATACCACGGCTACGGATATTAACCCCAACTATATCAAGCCTGCCGGATTGACCATGCGTCTGATGAAAGCTACCCATGAATACGGCGCAGGTACGGCGACATACTATCAGACCAACGGCAAATCCCTTGAGATGATCATGGACATGTTCGAGGATATGCGTACAGACAGTGAAAAACTGGCTGCCGGCGACCTCCACGAGCTGTTGAGATGCTGGGAAATCTATCATCGTCTTTATACGGTTGAGGCTCATCTGCGTCATATCCAGTTCCGTAAAGAGACCCGCTTCCCTGGATTCTACTACAGAGCTGACTTCCCGGGTCAGGATGATGAGAACTGGTTCTGCTTTGTCAACTCTACATATGACAAGAAGACCAATACCTGGTCGTTGAAAAAAGAACCTTATCACAAAATTATTCCTGATGCTTAAAAACAGGTCGGCTAACCACTAGTCGCCTAATATACCTCCAGGTGTCGAAAGACGCCTGGAGGTTTTTATTAATAAAAGATTGACGGACGCATAATACCTTCGGCGGCATCCAAAAGGCTTATTATGTGTCCAGATGCTTAAGTATTTTGGTAGGTTATCACTATAAAATTTTTAAGCATATGGACACTGTGAGCAATGAAAAGCTTTTGAAGGGATGTGGACGTTAAATTGAAAAAATTGTAACAACTGAAATTAATAATGCACGGAGGGATAGCATGACGGTAGAAAAAGCAGCCCCTGCTAGCGGAAGCGTTTTGGTAGTTGGAGGAGGGATAAGCGGGTTGACAACTACTCTCGAAGCCGCCGAGGTTGGATATGAAGTGTTTTTAGTTGAA
>JAFDHS010000220.1 GCA_019308655.1 Deltaproteobacteria bacterium | reverse complement strand
ACAACAAGGGGTTCAATTGCCGGATGTGAATTGCGGTAGGCATAAGGGGACATGCATGTGCCGACAATATCCACACCGGCCTCAATGGCCTTTAAATGAGACATCGGGGCCATTCCAGACGTCCCATGACTGTGTAAAACCAATGGAACCGAAACCGCTTTTTTCAAGGCTTTAATAACGGTATATCCATCATAGGGAGCAATCAGACCGGCCATATCCTTGAGACAGATACTGTCGGCTCCCATATTTTCCAGTTCCCTGGCTTTTTTTACATAATAGTCGATATTATAGACATCTCCGCCCATCCGGGACTCGGTCAGCGAATAGCAGATACAGCCCTGAAAATGCTTTCCGGACTCCTTGATCACCGGAACGACAACTTCAAAATTACGGTAGTCGTTTAACGCATCAAAGGTCCTGAAGATATCAATACCGTTTTCCGCCGCCCTGTCAACAAAGGCACGGGCAAGGTCATCGGCATAATTTCGATATCCCACCAGGTTCTGTCCCCTGAGGAGCATTGCAAGAGGTGTTTTTTTAAAATAACGCTTCAACGTCCGGATTCTTTCCCATGGGTTCTCATTCAAATAACGGTGCATGGCATCAAAAGTGGCGCCACCCCATGCTTCAACCGCCCAGAACCCTATTTCATCCATCATTTCGGCAACAGGAATCATGTCTTCGGTTCGTCCCCTTGTCGCAAACAAGGACTGCTGGCCATCGCGAAACGTCAGATCCATTATTTTAAGAGAATTTTTTGCCCCCGGCCTGTCCTCACCGTAATCCATATCGGTCATTTTTACTTGATTATGTTCACTCATCTTACGCTTCTCCTCACCTATAAAAGTGAACTAAAGTGAGCTAAAGTTTGAAGTGAGCTAAAGTTAAGGAGTCGCTTCGCTCTATCTTTTTATAATAAAATTGATAGAATACCTCAACTTTAGGCACTTTAGATCACTTTAGGCACTTCACACTTTCTTAAATTCCGGTTTTTTTTGCCATGAAAAACACAAATTTCAGAATTAAGGGACTAACGCAATTTTAATCCGTGAAAAGTTTTCAGCTGCATCAGGTTACGCATTTGCATCTGGGCCTGCCGACCGCTTGTTCTCCAAAGGTTCACTGAAGCAAAAGGCTCGGGCACTGAAGCCGGGACCAGAATGGGCCGGGTGCCTTGGATCTCTTCCTCGGTTTTGATATAATTTATAACGGCAGATATTGCGGCTGTTATTTTCTTTTTATTATTCATTTAAAATCCCTTTACACCGGAATATTTCCGTGTTTCTTGGGCGGTCTGAGCTCCCGTTTACCACCTCGGCATAATAAGGGCGTCAATATATCCTCTGCTTGCAGCGCAATACGGGTTTGAAAAAAGCTCTTCATATTCACGGATCTTTTCCTTACGCTTTTCAACAGGATCATCCGCCGCCTTGATCGCCTTGCGATGGATGATATTGGCCGCACCTTCGGCGCCCATTACGGCAATCTGAGCACTGGGCCATGCAAAAGCAAGATCTGCGCCGAGATGTTTTGAACTCATGGCAATATATGCTCCCCCATAGTCCTTTCGAGTAATCAGAAGCATTTTGGGAACGGTTGCCTCTGAATAACACCAGAGGAGTTTTGCGCCATGACGGATAATTCCGGCCCATTCCTGCCCGCTTCCGGGAAGATATCCCGGTACATCCGCTATGGTGAGGATGGGAATGTTAAAAGAGTCGCAAAACCTTATGAAACGGGTGGCCTTATCCGACGCGTTAATATCAAGACACCCGGCAAGGACGGCGGGCTGACTTGCGATAATCCCGACACTCCTTCCGTTAAACCTGGCAAAACATATAATGATGTTCGGCGCAAAAAATTCGTGGGGCTCAAAAAAATCGCCTTTATCAACGATTGAGCGGATAATCTCCTTCATATCATAGGAACTGGCGGGATTGTCCGGAATAATTGCGTTCAAACCCGGATCAATACGTCCGGGGTCGTCCCCCATATCAACAATGGGGGGATCTTCCATATTATTGGAAGGCAGATAGGAGAGGAGTTTTTTAATCCGGCCTATAGCATCTTCATCACTTTCACAGGCAAAGTGTGCCACCCCGCTTTTTTCATTGTGGGCCATGGCACCGCCGAGATCCTCGAAGTTGATATCTTCTCCCGTTACGGACTTGATCACCTCCGGACCGGTAATAAACATATAACTGCTGTTCTTTACCATGAAAATCCAGTCCGTCATTGCCGGGGAATAAACGGCGCCGCCGGCGGTCGGCCCCATTATTGCGGAAATCTGTGGAATAACGCCGGAACAATTGGAATTACGGTAAAAAATTTCACCAAAACCTGCAAGGGAATCAATGCCTTCCTGTATTCTGGCCCCTCCGGAATCGTTGATGCCGACAAAAGGGGCCCCGGCCTTGAGTGCCATATCCATGACCTTGCAGATTTTTCTTGCGTGCATTTCGCCAAGACTGCCGGCCCTTGAAGTAAAATCCTGGGAGAATGCGAAAACGGGCCGTCCGTCCACACGACCGTAACCCGTAATAACCCCATCGGATGGTATATCGATTTTATCCATACCGAAATTTACACACCGATGACTGACAAACAAGTCGGTTTCACGAAAGGTCCCCGGATCAAAAAGAAGGTCCAGGCGATCGCGGGCGGTGAGTTTCCCCTTTTCACGCTGCTTTTCAACCGCTTTTTTACCGCCCATCTGAAGGACCTTTTGCTCCCGAGCTTTCAGGTCTCTGATTTTATCCGCAGTAATACCCATTTTAACATCCTTAATTTTGTGCTTTTTATGGCAAAAAATAATTCGTTCCGCCACCAAGACACAAAGACACGAAGAATATAATCTGAAAATATTACTTTGTGCCTTGGTGACTTTGTGGCAAACCACTTTGGTTCCGGTTTATCCGGATTGCGATATGTCTTACTATTTAAAGCTTTCTATTGCCTTTTTAAACCCGGGAATCGATTTTTTGATGGTTTCATCCTCCACGCAAAAGGCGATTCTGAAGTGACCGGGCCCGCCGAAACCGCTCCCCGGTACGACAAGGATCAATTCTTTCTGCAGGATCCGGACAAATTCCACATCATCAGGAACAGGAGATTTGGGAAACAGATAAAAAGCACCGGGCGGCTTGACAAATTCGTATCCGCAACTTGCCAGCCCTTCACACAAAAGTTCCCTTTTTCGGGCATAAGCGGAAATATCCACAGTCAACCCCTGCATGCAGGCAACCACACGCTGCATCAGTGCCGGTGCGTTTACAAAACCGAGTATTCTGTTGGTAAGGGACATGGCCCCCATAAGATCATTTTTAAAAGCGGCGTTTGGATTAACCGCAATAAAACCGATTCGCTCTCCCGGTATGGAGAGATCCTTGGAGTATGAAGTGGCAATTATGGTTTCACTATAGCAGGTAAAAATACTGGGAACACGGATTCCATCATATACGATTTTGCGATACGGTTCATCAGATATAAGATAGATGGTTTGATTCAGCTCTTTTCCCTTTTTTTTCAAAAGTGTCCCCAAGTCATCAAGACTCTCTTTTGAATAAATCTGCCCTGTGGGATTATTCGGGGAATTTATGAGAACCGCCTTGGTTTTTTCCGTGATCGCAGATGCAATCGCATCAATATCCAGTGTAAAATCAGATTTTGTTTTTACCGTCTTTAATGTCCCCCCATGGTTGTCGGCATAAAAATTATACTCAACAAAATACGGGGCGGGAGTTATAATTTCATCACCCGGATCGAGGATCGCCTTAAAAATAACATTAAGCGCACCTGCAGCGCCGCATGTCATTATAACTTCATTCTCGGTAATCGGGGTTTCCTGCTCTACCGACAGATAATCTGCTACGGATTTCCTGACATAGGGATAACCACTGTTAGGCATGTAGGCATGGTACCGTTCACCGGCGGAATCTATTGTCTTTTTAAGGGCCTGCCTGAAATCATCGGGAGGCTGTAAGTTCGGATTACCCAAACTGAAATCGTAAACTTTATCGGCCCCGTACTCCGCCTTAAGGCGGTCTCCCTCTTCAAACATCTTTCTTATCCATGAGGATCTGGACATTGCGGCTTCGATCTTCTTTGCTATTGTCATAACCTTACTCCCACCCCGCCCCTCTCCCATCAAGGGAAAGGGAACTTTTTGAGTTTTTACGAATTCATCAAACGATTTACTTCATGATCAGAACCGATTGAACCGACACAACAGATAAAAGCGTTTAGTCTACAGATTCCACCGATTTGACTTCGGGAATCTCCTTTTTAAGAAAC
>JAFDHS010000219.1 GCA_019308655.1 Deltaproteobacteria bacterium | reverse complement strand
TACGCGGCTTTTGCCTACATATTCATGGAAGAAATCTTTTTGTATGTATGGAACAGCTCTGAGAAGAAGCGGTTTCTTTACTGAATCCGGCAATAATTGAAATAGAAGTGTTTGATATGCCGATATATCCTGTTTTCGCAGTATGTTTTTTAAAAGCTCTGCCCCAAAATCTAATATTTTTCCTTTTTTGAGCAGACCGTATAGATTAAATCCATGGAAATACTGATAGCCTGCAAAATTTTCATCCCCACCCTGTCCATCAAGTAAAACGGTGATATTATTTTCTTTGGCAAGTTTCATTACCTCATATTGGGCAAAAAAAGATGAGTTTGTCGTAGGCTCGTCATTTGCGTATACAAATTCCCTTAATTTTTCCAGGGCATTTTCGGCTGTAGGATAGGTCCTGATGTTCTTAAAACGGTATCGCTCGTTTAATGAGTCGATATAAGATGTTTCATCAATTGCGTGGCCGGGAAATGAGGCTGTAAATGTAGAAAACGTATCAGCGCCAATATCACAATGCTCAAAAAGTGTCCCGATCAGAATTGATGAATCCAGGCCACCGCTCAGGCATGATCCCACTGTTACATCGCTTCTCATCCTTAGCTTTACGGCAGAGACAAATATTTCTCTTATTTTTTCAGAAATTAATTCCAGGTCGTCTTCTCCATTTTCTCTGAGATAGTCTTCCGGATTCCACCACTGGAATAATTTCATGCCGTCTTTATCTGTCTTTGCATAATAGCCTTTGGGGATTCGCTTTATCTCGGCAAAGAAAGTCTCATCAAAAATATCCGTCCTGTTGAAAACAAAAAAATCGAAAAGGCTCTGATAATTTACCGTGGGCCTTAGTGACGGAATGGTGCAGAGGGCCTTTATCTCTGACGCAAAATACAATTTTGAATCAAGAAGAGTGTAGTAAAGGGGCTTTATACCTACCCTGTCACGGGCCATAAAAAGCATGTTATCTACCGAATCATAGATCGCAAAAGCAAACATACCGTTGAATCTAGATAAACACTCTTTTCCGTATTGCTGATATGCCTTGAGGAGAACTTCGGTGTCCGTTTTTGTTCTGAACCGCCAGCCGAGGGTTTTTAGCTCTTCACGCAATTCTATGTAATTGTATATCTCACCGTTATGGACTAAATGATAACGGTGATCGTCTGACTCAAAAGGCTGGTGTCCATCTTTTGACAGATCTATGATAGCAAGGCGGCGGTGGCCTAAAACGCAACACGAATCCGAATAAATCCCTTCATCATCAGGCCCACGGTGCCGCTGGATTTCATTCATTTTCTCGACTGCACTTACATCAGTTGGAGAAACACCCCGTTGAGAAAATATACCAGCGATTCCACACATTATAGATGGCCCTTAATCGGTTTGCGGTTTCATGTCATCTTAAAATATATGAAGAAAAAGAGCCATTTTTAGCTTTCGCGATGCTATTTGGATAATTTTCAACAAAATCAACCATCCATGCGGTCACATCGATTTTATCTTCCAACATATTCCGGCGCCGTTTCCGCCATTCATTACGTAAATCCTGAGATGCCCATTCTTTCATGGTTCGCACAATTTCGTTCCATTGCTTCAATTGATAATGTTTTATCAGGCCATATTTCTTATCCTGCTCCGTTGTGTAACCTCGCCCTGTATTGGAAATAAAAATCGCCGGAATGCCCATACATGCGGCCTCTGACGCCATTGTCGCAGACTCGCCTACAATCATTTTACATGAGACCATAAAGTCATGAATTTCAGATGAGTGAATCTTGCAGGCAAATTTTGCAATTTTGTCAGGCAAAGGGGCTTCAGAAGTAATATGAACGGACCCGAAATTTTTTAGGATATTGACGATTTCTATTTTTTGATCAATCGACAATCCTTTTTCCCCAATATCGTGGCCTGCCTGCCATCCGACAAATCGAACCAGGAATTTGTCCTCTGGCTCTATCTTTTTGGTCACGTAACGAGGGGCTAAATACGCCAATTCATGATAGCCGGGATAATGGATCTGATTTTTCCAAGAACCCCCTATGGCATGGTCAAAGCAAGTCGGCATAATAACATGCCTGCTTAATGAAAAAGATAACTTGTTTCCCCATTTGTCGTTTTCTGTATCGGAGAAAGCAAGCGTTGGCACTCCGTAATATCTTCCAACTGGCGCATTAAATATGCCACTTATCTGGAGCATCAGGTCTACTTGATTTTCTCTGATTATTTTTGATATCTTGAATTGTTGTTTAATAAGCTCTTTTATTAAACCTATTAGGCCTTGGCCTTTTCCTGTAAGAACAGTATGTTTAATTTTATAGGCATTTAATAAATCAATCGTAAATTCTTTATATCTCGCACCTGTGATTACATTGTGACCTCTTTCTGACAGGATTTTTATGGCATTCTTAAAAAAGTGAACATGTGCAGGATGGCTAATATTGACAAATATATTCATTTCAAATCCTTATTTGCCTCCACGTCAAACCACATGCCGAACCTGCCGCCCGTCACCGGTATTTGTCTTTGAATTCTTCGGTCCTCTAGAAGGTTAATGGCATTATCGAAGTTTTCGATTGTAGTCCATGTCAAACCACATGGCGAAGAAAAGGGACTGGAGCCCTGAGATATAGAGGAATGCGGCAAAGAGTGCACTGGTTTCACTTACAGGGCCGACCAAAAGACGATAGAACAGGAGATAGAGCCCAAAAAAAAGGCCGCCTGGTGTAAGAGCTAGCCCCAAAAGGTAGAAAAAGACCAATGGATGGAAGTCCGCAATAACATATTTAGTGAACAGACGTCTGAAAAATCCCTTGTTGAGAAGCCATGGGATAGTGAACAAAACCTTCCTGAGCCGTATCCCTGATTGTTCACCCACATTATAGACCGGACGAATAGGCACGTCGCGCACACGCAAGTTGATCTCATTTAACCTAATAAGGATATCATTCGGCATGCCGTAGCTTTTGTAGATACAGTCAAGA
>JAFDHS010000218.1 GCA_019308655.1 Deltaproteobacteria bacterium | reverse complement strand
CGGAAACTACAAGATGAGCATTGGTATAAAAACTTTTATCTTTCATGATGTTCTTCTTTCCCGTCTTCAGTCAGCAAATTCTTGACATAAAAATTTAAGCAGAGTAACATTTATTTAGATTTTGTCAAGTTCGTGAAACGCCTTAAAATGAAATAATAATCCGTCTAATTTTAATGTATTGCCTTGGAGGATACATGACTGAAATTATTGATATAAAAGCAAGGGAAATTCTGGACTCAAGAGGAAATCCCACAGTTGAGGTAGACGTTGCATTGGCCTGCGGTGCTATTGGCCGTGCCGCCGTGCCTTCCGGCGCTTCTACCGGAACCCGGGAAGCGTTGGAACTCCGTGATAAGGATTCAGGCCGGTATGGTGGAAAAGGGGTTACCCAAGCTGTTGAAAATGTAAATAACTTAATTGCTCCAGCCGTGCATGCTATGGATGCGGCGGATCAGATCTCCCTTGATCAAGGCATGATTGAACTGGATGGTACGCCCAACAAATCCAAATTGGGTGCGAATGCAATTCTGGGTGTATCCATGGCGGCTGCAAGGGCGGCTTCTTTAGCCTTTGAATTGCCTCTTTATAGATATTTGGGGGGGATTAATGCCCGATATCTGCCTCTGCCCATGATGAATATTATTAATGGTGGGGCCCATGCTGCCAATAGCCTTGATATACAGGAATTTATGATTATACCCTTTGGTGCCGGAAACATTACCGAGGCTGTCCGGATGGGCGCAGAGATCTTTCATGCGTTAAAAAGTTTGCTCAAAGAAAAGGGGTTTAATACGGCTGTCGGTGATGAAGGCGGCTTTGCACCGAATCTTGAATCCAACGAAGATGCCGTTAAATTTATCATAGGTGCCATTGAGGCTGCAGGGTACAAACCGGGCAACGATATCGGACTGGCAATGGATGCTGCCGCAAGTGAGTTTTACAAGGATGGAAAATATATCCTGAAAGCGGAAAACAAAGCGCTTACCGCCGAAGAGATGGTGGATTACTATGAAAGCCTGATTGATAAATATCCCATCCTCTCCATTGAAGATGGTCTTGCTGAACAGGACTGGGAAAACTGGCGCTTGTTAACGGACCGGCTGGGGGAAACGACTCAGATTGTCGGGGATGATATTTTTGTAACCAATCCGGAGATATTCGGCAGAGGCATTGAAGAAGGGATAGCAAATTCCATCCTGATCAAGTTGAATCAGATCGGGACGGTTACGGAAACCCTTGACGCTATCGAGATGGCGAAGCAGGCCGGTTATACCACCGTAATATCGCACCGGTCAGGTGAAACCGAAGATTCTTTTATTGCCGATCTTGCCGTCGGAGTAGGTGGAGGTCAGATAAAGACAGGCTCAATGTCCCGCAGCGACCGTGTGGCAAAGTACAATCAGTTAATCAGAATTGAAGAAGAACTTGGTAAAGGGGCAGAATTTCCAGGAAATATATTTATTGCAGAGTAGAAAAGAGCGCTTTGCATAATTTTCTCTTTTACCCTTTATTTCTGCATCAGGTTTAAGTTTTGATGGATGGGTAAAAAAACTGACTCTTGCTTTGTGAGCATTTTTAGGATTCATGAAAAGCTTTGCTAAATTGGAAAAGCTCGGACTTAAGTGTCTGAACTAATTTTCAATTTTGAAAGTTTTGCTTTTTATGAATCTTTTTTATTGATTCCCGTAAGTTTATGGATTCCGAGGCCAATGTATGTCTTTTAATACGAAATTTATCTTTGTAACAGGTGGGGTTGTTTCATCTCTTGGTAAGGGGCTTGCTTCTGCATCAATCGGTGCTCTTCTTGAAAGCCGGGGGCTTAACGTAACTTTTCAGAAGCTTGATCCGTATATTAATGTAGATCCTGGAACAATGAATCCTTTCCAGCACGGAGAGGTCTTTGTAACGGATGACGGCGCGGAAACCGATCTGGATCTCGGCCATTATGAGCGGTTTTCACATGCCGTAATGGGCCATGACAACAACTTTACCACCGGACAAATATATTACTCGGTCATAACAAAGGAAAGAAAGGGAGAGTATCTGGGTGGTACGGTACAGGTAATTCCTCACATTACCGATGAAATTAAAGACCGCATCATGGTTGCAGCCGATGGCGTGGATGTAATAATTGTCGAGATCGGCGGGACAATCGGAGATATCGAAAGCCTTCCGTTTCAGGAAGCGATCCGGCAGCTCAAGGCGGATGTGGGCAAAGAGAATGTTTTGTACATACACCTGACCCTTGTCCCTTATATTGCAGCAGCAGGCGAGGTCAAGACAAAACCGACCCAGCACAGCGTAAAAGAGTTGCGTGGTCTTGGTATCCAGCCGGATATACTCCTTTGCCGTTCAGATAGATCCCTGTCAAAGGAGATTAAATCCAAGATCGCTCTTTTCTGTAATGTAGATGTTGATGCAGTGATAACTGCTAAGGATGTGGACTGTATTTACGAAGTCCCTTTGGCATTCCACAAGGAAGGGCTGGATGACAAGATCGTGGATCTCCTGAACATCTGGACAAGGGCTCCCCGTCTCGAGGCATGGGAAAAATTTGTTGAACGTTTCAAAAATCCTGAATTTGCTGTTACCATAGCAATTGTTGGGAAATATACGAATCTTACGGAGTCATATAAGAGTCTTAACGAGGCGCTCTATCATGGTGGAATTCATAATAATTGCCGTGTTAATCTCAAATTTCTCGATTCGGGGAAGATGGATGAAGACGATTATCAAAAGGTTCTTGCTGATATTGACGGTATATTGGTGCCGGGAGGTTTTGGATCCCGGGGGATTGAAGGAAAGATACTTGCTGTAAAATATGCAATGTTATTGAGTTTGCCCGCAATGTCGCAGATATGGAAGGTGCCAACAGTTCAGAGTTTGACGAAGATTCTCCATATCCCGTTGTTTACTTGATGGAGGAATGGTTCGATGAAAGGACGCAAGCTGTTGAAAAACGGGATATCACTTCTGAAAAGGGCGGAACAATGCGTCTTGGGGCCTATTCCTGCCGTCTTAAGGAGGGTAGTTTTGCATGGGAAGCATACGGCGGCAGCGAGGTAATTTCAGAACGTCATCGCCACCGCTACGAATTTAACAATCAGTATAGGGCCGTACTCGAGGAAAAGGGGCTTGTTATAAGTGGTGTCTCACCAAACGGGGAATTGGTTGAGATTGTTGAGATCAAGGACCATCCCTGGTTTGTCGGATGCCAGTTCCATCCGGAATTCAAATCAAAGCCCATGGAACCGCATCCGTTGTTTAAATCGTTTATCGGGGCATCTCTTGAGAGGAAGGTCAACTACCCCGCCTGAATTGATGAAATCGTCATCAACGATAGGCGATCGACAATAAATTCCCCTATCTTTTCTGCTGACATTCCG
>JAFDHS010000217.1 GCA_019308655.1 Deltaproteobacteria bacterium | reverse complement strand
ACTGTGAAGTAAATTTCACAAATTTATGTAATTGTTACGTACTCTTCATAATGAGAGAACCTGATTCGTAAAATTTGTTCCGAAGATCAGAATAATCTTCTTCCGATCTTTTCTATAACAAGTTGATATTCAGCGATAATATTTTTTTGATTAAAATAATATAAAAACTCGGTTACCTCTGGCATTTAAATTGCTTTATTTTAAATTTCAGATTTAAACTTTCTTAATTTTTCCTAACGAATGGCAATGAAAATAGGAGGGTGTGATGAAAAAGAGATTCCTTCAGTTTGTGATCGGTTTTGCTTCACTTCTTTTTATTGTTATCAACGCATCCGCACACTGTGAAATACCCTGTGGCATTTACGATGATGAAATGCGAGTTAAAATGATTCTTGAACACATCGTAACGATTGAAAAGTCCATGAATCAAATCCTCTATATACAAAAGAAAAAGCCTCATAATTCCAACCAGCTTGTTCGATGGATCATGAATAAGGAACACCATGCCGATAAACTTCACGAAATAGTCAGTCAGTATTTTATGACCCAACGAATCAAGATAGATGCGAAAGACTATGAAAAAAAACTGGGCGTTCTTCACAAAATGCTGGTTTATAGCATGAGATGCAAGCAAACAACAGATTTTAAGCATGTTAAAGAATTGAGAAGTCTTGTTAAAGCATTTCAAAAACTCTATTTTGAAGGCAAATAATCTTTCTATACTTTCCTCAGTCCCTCGAAAAACAACATGACAACATGGCTTTTTGCCAGGGTAAATTGTCCGGGCACAAATTTTTTCAGCCGATTTAAGATGTTGCCGAACCTTTCATTCAACTTGGCCGGATGAGCCTGTGGGCCTCGGGCACTTTAATTTCCATATCAGGCAGTCAAAACGTCTTAAGATCGATATTAATATCAGGTAATAGGAGGTCCCAAATGTCACAAAAAAAACAGACATACACTACCGGATTCGGTGCTCCGGTCGATGATGACCAAAACAGCAAAACTGCCGGCAGTACAGGTCCCGTCTTAATGCAGGATACCCACTTGTTGGAGAAACTCAGCCATTTTGACCATGAGCGTATTCCCGAACGTGTGGTGCATGCCAAGGGGGCAGGTGCACACGGCTATTTTGAGGTCACCGCTGATGTTACCCAATATACAAAAGCCAAGTTTCTTTCCGAGATTGGAAAGCGAACGGATGTGTTTGCCCGGTTCTCCACTGTCGGTGGCGAAAAAGGATCGGCCGATGCCGAACGGGACCCTCGCGGTTTTGCGCTGAAGTTTTATACCGAAGAAGGCAATTATGATATGACCGGGAACAATACCCCTGTTTTCTTCATCCGTGATCCGCTGAAGTTTCCTGATTTCATCCACACCCAGAAACGTCATCCGGGCACGAACCTCAAGGATGCGGATATGTTCTGGGATTTCCTTTCACTGACCCCGGAGTCGATCCATCAGGTGACCATTCTCTTTTCCGATCGGGGCACCCCAAGGACATTCCGCAACATGAACGGCTACAGCAGCCATACGTTCAAGTGGTACAACGATAAGGGCGAATATTACTGGGTACAGTATCACTTCAAAACGGAGCAGGGTATTCGGAATCTCACCCTGGAAGAATCCACTAAAATGAAAGGGGAGGACCCCGATCATGGGACACGGGACCTTCATGCGGCCATCGAGCGGGGTGAGTATCCCTCTTGGCGGCTGGAAGTTCAGATCATGACCCCTGAACAAGCCAGGGAATACCGCTTTGATCCCTTCGATATCACCAAAGTCTGGTTTCATGAGGATTTCCCACCCATTACCATTGGTCGACTGGTACTCAACCGAAACCCGGAAAATTACTTTGCCGAGGTTGAGCAATCGGCATTCTCTCCTGCCAAGACAAAATGCTCCAGGGCCGGCTTTTTTCTTACCATGACACCCATGTCCATCGGTTAGGGCCCAACTATCATATCCTCCCTATCAACCAGCCCAGGGCAGCGGTGAATTACTATCAGCGCGACGGGTTTATGCGCTTTGATGATAATGGGGGAGGAAGCCCGAACTACTATCCCAACAGCTTTGGCGGTCCTGAACCCAATCCGGATTTTGCCGAGCCGCCGTTCGAAGTCTCCGGAATGGCGGACCGTCATTCTTTTAGCCATCCTAACGACGATTTTTTTCAGGCCGGGGAGCTCTACCGTCGGGTGATGACTGATGAAGATCGCGATCATCTCATCGGAAACATCACCTCTCATCTGTGTAACGCACAAAAGCGTATCCAGTTACGCCAAACCGCCGTCTTCTATAAAGCCGATCCTGAATATGGAAGCCGCGTGGCCCAAGGATTGAAACTGGATACCCAGGAGGTCAAGCGTCTGGCGGAGATGTCCCAGGAGGATCGGGCCAAAGCCACCGACCAGGGGGCATGATCAGCAAAGGAATGATTTGGGTATGGCTTGAAAGTCTTAAATAGTTTTTAACTATAGTTCGAAAAAAATCCCCCCTTTTCCCTCTGTTAAAAAGGGGGGATGACTCAAAGTCATCCCCGTATAAATACAAAATTTTCAATCAGAAATTTTTCAGTTGAAAGGAGGTTCACATGGCCGGAATTACGCTCAAGGGCAGTCCCATCGAAACGATCGGTAATTTGCCCGAAGTCGATACGAAAGCGCCGACGTTCAGGCTGACCCGAAGCGATCTTTCCGATGCCGCCCTGGAAGATTTTGCAGGAAAAACAATCGTTCTTAATATTTTTCCCACATTAAAGAAATTATAATTTCATGGGACAGAGATTTTACAAAAGGATTTCTTTCTGATTTTTGATCATGGTCAACATCATTTTGAATTTTGTGACGGCCTTTAATGCATGGGGTTTATTGGCCGGCATGATGATCATTTCGCCTTGTTTGAGGACAACAGGATTACCGGAGATCCTGATTTCAACCTCGCCGTCCAGTACGCAAACCATCGCGTCGAATGGTGCGGTATGTTCGCTTAATCCCTGTTCCTGATCAAACGCAAACAATGTCACCGTACCGGTTTGCTTTTTAATCAAGGTCTTGCTTACTACGGATCCCTCCTGGTAGTTCACTAAATCAACCAAACGACTTGCCTTGTTTTCAAAATCCATTTTTAGTCTCCTTTTGAAATGTTCCAAAACAATTGCTCACGACGCTGAGGGCGGACAACGAATACCGGGCATTGATTCGTCTTCCGCAAACAGCCGGCCCGATTGCCTATATGCTGGTCACAGAGCCCACCAAAAACCAAAACCAAAGACGGCATGGAGTATAAGCTGCTCCAGCCAGACGGATTTTCCGATTTTGCTGCCCAGAAGTCCCTGGCCGGCTATGGGCAGCGCTATGAACAACATGGCGAGCCAGAGGAAGAACATGTAAAAGAATATGATCTTCGGAGAAGCGGCATAAAGAGAGAAGAGTCTGGTGAGGATCAGGTAGAGCACGCCAAACGCTGCGCTGGTCATCAGGTGGACAAGGATTCCGACGCCGATGGTCATGGCCTTTCCCCCTGTTATTGCTGCTTTTTTAAGGGTAAACTCGCCGTCAATGAGAAAAAGGTTTGAACGGGCGATATCGAGCCGATATCCTATTTCTGAAGCTATGCCCATGAAAACGCCTCCCCATATGGCAGCCTTTACGATCGCTATTGCTGTCATTTCTATGTTCCTCCTTATCATTTTGATTATGACCTCGGGTATACTCGCCGGGGTGGCAAGTACACGGTGAATTCCCACCGTGGAACCAGCAATACGCTGTCCGGTTTCGACAACTCCCCTTCTTTCAGAAGTCCCATGGCAACGGGCAGTTGGAATCGAATGCCGAGCAGGCGGGCCCGGTGAACTTCAAGGGGCAGGTGACTGATTTCAAAACGTATGGTATGCCCCGTAGACCCCATGAAGCCGATCAAGGGTCCGGTAATGTGAGTGATTTCTGATTCCGGATCCGCAAAAACTTCCATCCCCTCCCGAGAGGATTCCGATTCTACTATCTCGAAATACAAGTCTTCCTGCCAGCCTCCAATGACTTTGTAGCTTGGCTGGGCTGCCTCTTCGTTGAGGTATGGTTGCAGGTCAAAATCGATTCTTTCCCAGGTTATGCCGAAAATACTTGTCAGCAATGGGACGATGCAGGAGCTTACACCGCTTTGAAAAAAATAGACCGCCGGATTGCCGGTTTGGGGATCGATGACATAGGTGCGTACATTCAATTGGCCATAGTCGAAACTCGGCCATGGAAATCCGGAAAGCCTTACGTTATTGCATTTCATACCGACAATTGATACGAACATGTGTTCGGGAAAAGCAGTGGCGGGCGGCAAAACAACGGGTAAAAAAGGACGAATGCGGGATGCGGGAACCAGGTACGAGATGTAAAACACATGGTTCAGCGTCATTTTTACTGAGATCAGTCGGTTTGATGGATTCATATCAATCCCTCCTCAATTCAAGGTCTGTGTTTGTGTCTTTTAACGCCAAACAAAACGTAACCGGGACTTTATGTTTCAGCAGATTTTTTTCAAAAGCGCATCTTGAACGGCCTGCTTTCTGTAACGGAATAACCACTTAACCTGAGCGCGGACCAAGGGAGACGCAATTTCTCCCATGGGCCAAAAACGCAGCGCATAGTGAAGATGATCTTCAATAATTGTTGCGCCATTCTCTTCACGGAACCGATGGGTGTGCCTCCAGAGTCGGAAAGGGCCGCGAATCTGTTCATCGATAAATTGATAAGGCGGGTCCCAGTTGGCGATCTTTAATTGCCATCGCAAGGGAAAGCCATATAACCTGAGTTTGTAATTCATGATGATCCCCTGGGTGATTTCAATGGGCTGAGGGGTTAGAGGCTGTAAGTGAAACTGAGGCGGTGTAATTTTTTTGAGGTTGGCAGTGTT
>JAFDHS010000216.1 GCA_019308655.1 Deltaproteobacteria bacterium | reverse complement strand
ACATCTGTTTTTATTTTTTCAAAACATCTTGTTAAGGCATAGGATTGGCCCAAGGTATTGGGTGCGGCAATGGCCTTGCCCTTTCCATCCGAGCTGGCGGCCATGGCTTTGATAGTCCCGAAAATTTTGTCGTTGTCCCGTATGGCATCTTTCATGCGTTTGAGCACGACAATACCGGAGCCTTCACCGATGACAAACCCGTTTGCCCTTTGATCAAAAGGATAAGAACCGTCGGCCGACAGGGCACCCACAAAAGGCTCCGGAGCCAGATTGGTATTTGCACCGCCGACAATGATCATGTCATGATCGCCGGACATCAGTTCCTTGATCCCGCAATCCATTGCCGAAAAAGATGTGGCGCAGGCCGCGTCCACCACATAGTTAACCCCTTCGATCCCCATATGATAAGCGATTCTCGAAGCTTCAATATTCAGTGTCACGCCGTGGGCCGGGTCATAGGCGGAACCTTGATAGAGCCTGGATTTGAGTTCTTCTAAAAAGGTCTCTCTCTGGGCCAGATCCAATGATTTGAACGCATCGATCTGATCCAGGTTAAATTTGATCTCCGGATAATAATATTTCAGCTGGAGATCATAGCTTAATTCATTGGCCAGGCATGTCCCGACGATAACAGCGGTTCGTTTTCTGAGGTTTTCCCTGATTCTGAGATTTTCATCAATATAACCGGTATCCGCCAAAGCCTGATAGGCTGTTTCAAGAATCATCTGCTGGGTTCTTGAAAGGTTCTCGGCTTTTTCTTTGGTGTACCCGTATTTTTCATAATCAAACTCAAAATCATCGATCACACCGGCGATTTGGGTATAGCTCTTGTCCTCGGCAGTTTTGTCTTCATCATAGTAAAGATCGGTGTCACACCGGTTTTTAGGCAGTTGTTTGATGGAATATTTTTTTGAAAGAATATTGTCCCACAACACCTGGGTATCATGGGCATCCGGATAGATGCAGCCCATGCCGATGACGGCAATTTCATCATTGATCTGATGATCTTCGCTTGAAAAAACCTCCAGGGAATTCAGATTGTGGATGAGCCCGTCCTTGGAATTAAAATACCGGTCGTGGATATCTGAAATGGCCGTACAACAGGAGAAAAAAGCCAATGAATCACCGACATTGAAGTTTCCTTTCCGGAACTGTTCTTCATCAGTATAGTTCTGTAATTTGACAAATTCCCTGTTTTCATTAAAAACCGGAGAATAGCACTTTGACGCAATCAGCATGGAGCCCATGTTTTCACCTTCAAAAACGGTCTTTCTCTCTTTCAGGGGCATCCCTTCCTTGATACGTTGCTGCTCATTCTCTATCATTTTCTCTGAAAACGGGGATAAAACCGTTCTCGAAGGCAATCCGACCGTGTTTCCGATAACAAAGGTTTTATGCCGGTCACAAATAATATCCTGATACTGTTTTTTTATGGCGCCGGTATCCACGATTTCCCGGGTAAACAGATAGGCACTGCCGACCTGAATACCGATCTTGGCGCCCCGCTTGGCAAAAATGGAAGAGATGCCGCTTATAAAATGAGAACCGCTTGCCGTGGCCACACCTCCGGCAAAGATAAGGGACTGCCGGCCCACCATATCATCGGATTGCTCAAATAAGCGTTCCAGCGCCAATTCCCAGAGAACACAACTGGTCAGGCTGCCGACATGGCCGCCGGCTTCCGTCCCCTCAAAGATAAACCGGGTGCAATCATGGGTGACTGCATTTTCAAGCATCATAAGAGAAGGCGTATGCAGGTAAGTCTTGACGCCCGCAGACTCCAGATCTTTGACCTGGGAAGGAACGCCGCCGGCAAAAAGCGCAAAGGGCACCTTGTATTCCTTTACCAGCCTGAAATGGTCATGAATGGTTTTGTTGAATGCTTCAATGCCGATCATGCCCGCTCCGAACCGGCCGACTTTCTCTTTACCCGCAGAGAGCATGTCTTCGGCCAAATTAACCGGCAGATTCCCCATGGCAAAGAAAGGCAGAGCCCCGTTTTCAAAGACCTTCAAGGCAAAGTCCGCATTGTCACTGACATTGGCCATGGGTCCCTGAATAAGGGGAAGTTTGGTTCCATGTTCCCTGGCAAGACTGGAATCCGGTCTTAAAGGGTCGTGTTCATCCACCTCGAGGAGCATTTTTTCAATCTGTTTAAAAAATGCGTGAATTATATCTTTTAATTTCTTTGATTGTTTAACAAAATACCTGGAAAAAACAGCGTCCTGGCCCAGATAAAAAAGACTCTGAATGGGAGTGGCGTCCGGATCATCCAGCGCCACCATATTTGATCTTATTTCGTCATAGAGCACCGAGTCCAACCCGGATTCCGAGCATAAAAACGCCTCTTTTTCCTTGAGTGTTTTTACAATCTTTGTTCCGAGTTTTGCAAAAAAACGATATTGAACATTTAAAGTTTGACCGACTAAAACAGAATCCTTTTCTTCAAGACTTTCGATCAGGACTTTAAAATCATCCGATACCGGTGCTTCTTCGGACAGATATAACTGATCGTCCAGTACGACACCGGCAGCTCCTGCGGCAAACATACCGGCAGCAGTATAAAACCCCACCCCGCCGTGAATAAAAACCGGATGGGATGAATTCTCAAGATACCATTGCATCAATACAAAGGAAGCGTATCCGGAAACCTTGCCCGGTGCTTCGTTGCCTTTAAGTATCAGACCATGGGGAGAGATTCCGTCGAGGGTGTCATTGAGTTTGATATCAAGAGCTTCTATGAAAAATTTATACTCGGTATTTTCAAAAGAAAAATCAGACAATTCATCTGAATGATGATAGGCAAAAACGATTAAATCCAGATTGAGAATATATCTTTCATTAATAAGTTTTATCAGCTTTTGGTCTTTGACAAAGAGCCTTATGCCGAACAAAATGCTCTCATTGGATAATCGCTCGATTATTTCAACGATCTCATCATATTCAAAAAACTCCGTATCCAGCACGGGAAGCCCGCCGGCGTTATAGGTCTCCTTGAAGTAATCCATATCGAAAACCTTGGGCGGGTTGTAGACAATAAGGGGCAATCTTGAATTGACGATTCTTTTAATCATTAGATGTCTCTCCTGAAATTTACATGATCTGCTTTCAATGCTTTTTATGGCAAAAAATAATTGTTTTCCACTCAATCCCTTGAAGCTTATACAAAGACCGTGCCATCATTTGACTTAAAATTTAACCTGTTGTTTTGCATTGAAAATAATTAATATATGCTTTCAGGAAAACCTGTGATAGGATAAAAAA